>JAOTYS010000601.1 GCA_029861795.1 Gammaproteobacteria bacterium
GATTCTTGGGGCGCTCGCAAAACGGAGTTTTTCAACAGAATAGGCCACAAGCGGACATTCAGAATCCCCTCCTTCAGCTTACTTTGATTCCTGGCATCCAGGGGTCGGACAAAGCAATCGCCCCCGCATCAAAAGGGTGCCGAGGGACGGTCGACACGTGAACTAGACGCGCAGGCAGCGTACCGCAAATGCGGTACGCTGCCTGCGCTCGGTGCCTATTCAACGGTAACGAATAACCTCTCCGTGTTACCGCCGTTCATGCTGATATCGATGGCGTATTTGCCAGTGACGCCCGGATCGTGGTGAAACTGAAATCCAAGCAGACCAGCCGGCAAGCCTGTTGCAAACGCGGCGACCTCGAAAGATGGTGGACCGCCAGGAGGAGGAGGCAGTGGCACGGTTTCAAGACTGAAACTCGTCGCTCCGGGCGGCGCTTGAATCAGTACATGTCCAACGGTTTTTTTGCCCTGGACGAGGCGTCCGTGCCTAAGGTTTGTCATCTTGAGGTCGACTCCAACTGCAGGTTCCGCGTCCTTTTGCCACAAATAGGCGCCAAATTGACGGGCCGCAGGATCATCTTGCGACACGATTTGATAAAACGGATTGAAAAACGGAGGCGGTGGCCCAGGCGGTGCGCTAAAGATACTCACTACATTCACAGCGGGTCTCGCTCTTGGGATGATCTGAACATAGCCGACGCCGCTATAGGTGTCAGCCACATCCGACGCCGGACCATCCGGGTCGATGGACAGCGAGATTGGGTAGCGGCCCGCGCCGGGGCTCTCGAATCCGTTGAGGAGCAGGTGGACTTGTTTGGGCCCTGGACCAAATGCGCTGGGTGCCAGCCACTCTTTGAAAAGAGTTAGGGTGATCGTGTTGCCGACGACGCTTCTTGTGAAGGGAAATCCAGGCCCATCTACACGAGGACTTTGAGGCCATCCCTGCAGAATGATTACATTTTCGCCACCCGCGCCGGTGTCAATGAAATCGGGCGGTAATATTATTACAACGGTACCGCCGTTCTGTATCGATATACCGTCGACTGCTGGATCGCGATCCGCGAAGGTCAGCACGAAGTCAGGCACCGCACCTGCCGTCGTGCCGTCGCCCGCCACCGGTGCCCTGGCTATCGAAATGTCCAGTATTTGAGAATCTGCATTCGCCACTGAACCGAGCAAAAGGCACAATCCCGCTACAGCGAGAGCGCCGTAGCTCGTTAGTGTATTTGTTTTCATTGTTTTTCCCCTGATTGCGTTGCATTGTCTAATGCGTTTGGACTTGTCGTTACTTAGTTATACACCCATCTATACGTATAGATACGTATGAAGTGGTTTGTGCCATAGCAACACTGTCACAGAGCGAGAATCAGCAACTTGACCGGTGCATCGGAGAAACTTGATGAGGTGCCTACGGAATCGCTGCGCAGAGAATATTGGCCGATGTCAGGCGACTGATCGCTTTGGGTCACAAGCAGTCGCTCAGCAGTTTATCACCTTGCTGCTTACAGCCATTAACGGTCAGTCAATTTCTGAAAGTCGAAGAGTTGAATGTCTTCGTTTCCGCCCTTCATCGAACGGGCGTTCTTGAGCGTGTCTAACGATGCTGGATCGTGCTTTAAGTAGGCGGAAAAGAACAGCAACTCCCAGTTATCTCGATCTTCCCAGGAGCCATCATCAAAAATGTGCGGCTGATCGACGAGTTCTATGACATAGGTGGGTCCGGACAGTTGTTTCATTGCTGGAAGTATGAGCGATGCAAGCGTGGCCTCATCCTTTGTGCCGAACAAGCAGATCATCGGAACGTTTACCCGATTCAAGTCAATATTATTTTGACCAAAAGCGAAGACTTCATTACCGTCATAGTGACCACCGACCCATGGTGCTGCGATAACGCCAGCCTTGATACGCTTATCGCTGACTGTGGAAGTATTCCCCAGAAACGAGCCACCTGTTACCGCCAGCGCCGTGAATCCGCCAAAACTGTGACCTGTAATTCCGATATTTTCGACATCGATATGAGGGCCGAAGATCTCGCTATCAAGCAACGAGTCGAGGACAGCTCTGGTAAAAAATGGTCTGAGATACGAAACATGAGGATTTAGCTGGTCGACTTGCATGGTCCGATCGTCGCCGTAGGTAACGACCGCAACGATATAGCCATGGCTGGCAAGATTGTGTGCGTGCTTCACATCATAGATGCCATGCGCCTCCGATCCGTGGGCAAGAATGATCAGTGGATATCGCATATCGGGATCGGCAAAGTCAGGTTCCTCGCCGGCACTCAGCATGTCCTCGAAAGTTCCGTATTTGCCGTTATGGTAAGGAAATGTGTAACTCCTTGGCTGATGCTGCGCACCTGACGGAAATGCAACAAACGTCACTACCGGCAATGTCATCCCACTTGATGGGCCGTACAAGGTCGGGTCGTCGGGAACCCGGACTTCTGTAACCCACGCCGACTCGGGGTGCCTCAGGATGTCGGTGATGAAGCGCGATTGGCTTGAAACTACCGCACGACCCAGCAAGATCTCGTGCATTGCGTCGTCGCCGATGTCGGCATACTCGGGGGCTACTTCCATATTCGTCGATCCCACAGAATACGGGCCCCTGCCGAATGGTTCTGCCTCGGTCGAAGACACGGGTGCTTCGGTGCAGCCTATCGCACCGCAAAGCAGCAATAGCGCTGCAAAGTATTTCTTCATCGTGTGCTGTCAATCCTCGACCGGGATTCTACGAATAAGAGTAGTTCGACAAAAGTCCGCTATGTATATGGACTCCTCCAGTCTAGCAAACAGTTTACGTGATCAGAATTAAGACGCGTATGTATATTCGGCCTATTGTTGGAGACGCTATCTCCTGGCCCACTATGTATGCGCA
>JAOTYS010000602.1 GCA_029861795.1 Gammaproteobacteria bacterium
GGGCATGAATGTAGCTGTCATGCCATGGGCGTGAGCAACGTTATGCACGCAGTACTTTAATATCTGCAGCTCATCGGCCTTCCTCAGCAAACTGTTGAATTTGGTGCCGATTTCCCCCTGACCGGAGGTGCCTACCTCATGGTGATGGACTTCCACCTCCAAACCCATCTCGTGCATGGCCAGACACATCGCAGAGCGCAGGTTCTGCGATGCGTCGACTGGAGGTACCGGGAAATAACCACCCTTGATTCCCGGTCGATGACCGATATTGCCCTGCTCATATCGCGTGCCAGTGTTCCAGGCCGCCTCGCTAGAATCGATCTGGTAGAACGCGCCGCCCATCTCCACGCTCCAGCGCACATCATCGAATACAAAGAATTCGGGCTCAGGACCAAAATTGGCGGTGTCAGCAATGCCGGTGGAACGCAAATAGGCTTCGGCGCGCTTAGCGATGGACCTTGGGTCACGCTCATAGCCCTGCATAGTGGCGGGCTCAATCACATCGCAACGCAGCAGTAAAGTAGCGTCTTGCAAGAACGGGTCCAACACTGCTGTTGCAGCATCCGGCAACAGGATCATGTCGGACTCATTGATTCCCTTCCATCCGGCGATGGACGAGCCGTCAAACATTTTTCCATCTTCAAACAACGTCTCGTCTACGATCGCGGCCGGCACAGAGACGTGTTGTTCTTTGCCTCGGGTATCGGTGAAGCGAAGGTCCACGAACTTGACCTTGTAGTCCTCGATCGATTTCAGTACATCTGCAAAAGACATGGCGTATCCTCGGTTGTGAATAAACACATACCAATTGCACAAAACGTGCCACTCCCTAACAACCCCGTAAAGCAGACAAGATTTGAATCTGACGATAAACGTCAATGTGACTATGCACTATATTAGTGCACATTAGTAGATATTGCCCCGATTAGGTGCAGATAATTAGGAATGACACCCCACTTGAACAGTCAGCACGTACTCGTCTCCACGGGTAACCGTCTCTACCAGGATGTGGCCACTGATACGACACCAGGCAGGAATATCGTGCAACGTCCCCGGATCTGTACAACGCACCTCTAAGGTGTCACCAGGCTGAAGCTCGGACACTCTGTCTTGGGTTCGGATTACCGGCAACGGGCACAGCAAATTGCGGGCATCGAGGGTATGGTGGGACATGATCGATCGCCTGGGTCGCCGTTCCCTAGAGACGCACAACGCAAGTCATGTAGTTGGACCGGTTCACAGCCACACCCTATGCATCTACTAACGGGCGCAGTTGTTCAGCGCTGCAAGCCGAAGTGTAACGCAGCTGCTAGTCGAGCGCCGCGGATAAACACCATTCACAGATACCAACTTCGAGAGATGTCACTGTTTGCCAAGGGCTTGATCGACAAGCGTTGGGTCGTGCCGTCGAGAGATGTCACCTGCACTTCAACTCGATCGGCATCCCGGCCTTGTCCAAAGCGAGCGGTAATACGTGCGGCCAGTTCAATATCTTGGTGATCTGTCTTCCCATCCAGTAACACTAAGGGTCCGCGGTGGCTGGTAGCGATAAGATGGGTGAACCGATCGCGATAGCCACTTAGGTAATTGCTTTCTCCTTTGTCCCGCGCCACGATCAACTTGAAATCGGAACGGGGTCTTAAGTGTCGACCAACCTTCAGCAGCATGATGTCGTCAAGCTCGTAGGACTTTTCACCACGAGACTCCCACATGTCTCTTAGCTTTTGCGAATACCGGGCGTCGGTAAGAAAGCAGCAACCGCCTGCGGGTTGAGCATACTCCTTAAACCCATATCGCTCAGCAAGGGCGATCTGTGGCTTTCGCGATCGTCCATTAAAGTCGTAAAACCGACTACGATCCACCCATCTCTCACGTTCTGGAAGCGTTGGTGCCAGCAGCTTGGCCGACAGTGGCCGCAGCAGTCGATCAAACGCACCGGACTCGCGCGCCACGACGGGAAATGTGTCTCGGCGCTGAGATTTTGGCCGCTGACCTAACACCTCTCCAGTGATAATGAAATCGAATTTGTGATCCACCATCCATTGGCGAGCTTTGCCAACCATGAAACCTTTACAATCTAAACATGGGTTAAGGTTCGCACCGTAGCCGTGTTTCGGATTGAGGACCACATCTTTGTACTCTTCGATAACATCGATGATATGCAGTCTAATGCCCAGTTGCTCAGCCACCCACAAGGCATTATTTCTCTTGTTCTTGATGCGGTCTTTGTTGCGAATAGCATGTGTGTGTCCCTCTACACAAAAGCCAGTAAAACAGTTTATGCCTTCAACGTGGATACCTTGCTCAATAATCGCTCTAGCGGCAAGCATAGAGTCCAGTCCGCCGGATATAAGTGCTACCGCTCGGTGTTGAGAACCGGAGTCATGCCGCACATTCTTCATCGGAGATATCACTTGAACAAGACGTGGGAGCGTGCACAAACAGGAAAAGCCGCAAGCCAGTCAAATAAAAAAGGGCCCTCTCGGGCCCTTTCCGACGAACTCTCAGTGCCCCTAAGGGCATGCTCCTCCTTGGTGGTTTGGGCGCGATTGCTATGCATATCGCAGCTAAACCATACCCAAAAATGAAAATGTTGTCTAACCCGCGTGTCATGGCTGTAGAGCTTGCCTGATGGTGTGCCTGGCTTGCTCTTTGTTTTCAATCCTTTATCGTATATTTATACATCTGACAACAGCAATATTGCCGTTCGGATGAACACGCGCGAAGCTCAAGGTTTAAGACCTTTCGGGCAACAACACAGATAAACAAAGATTAGATCTCAATGCCATCAGCCCCAGACTTAGCGATCTCGTCATCGAAAATGTCTAAGAAGATTCTATTTCTAATTCGTATATCGGCGTCCTTACTAGTAATC
>JAOTYS010000603.1 GCA_029861795.1 Gammaproteobacteria bacterium
AGCATCGATGAAGCATCAAGTCGCATGACTATGGCCTGGCTGGCAAATTGCAGGATAATTTATTGGGCATGAATTGATATAGTCGGTGTTCATTTAGACGCTCGGCGCAAGCACGGGAGCACCACTGGCATGAAAGCAATCTGGAATGATGAGGTAATCGCTGAGTCCGATGACACTGTGGTTGTCGAAGGAAACCACTACTTCCCCTTAAGCTCCGTAAATGACGCCTTCATCAAGCCTAGCGAAAAGACCACCGTTTGCCCATGGAAAGGCACTGCGAACTATTACACGCTGTGTGTGGCTGGCGCTGAGAACCCTGACGCTGCGTGGTACTACGCGAAACCGAAAGAAGCGGCTCAGGAAATTGCTGGCCGCGTAGCGTTCTGGAACGGCGTTCAGATCGCTAATTAGCATGAGGCGTGAGGAACGGGAGCTATGGCAGAGATAAGCTGCCTGCAGATTGACGCATTCACGGATCGACCGTTTGCGGGTAATCCCGCAGCTGTTTGCCTGCTTGAAGATGCACGGGAATCAGAATGGATGCAGGCCGTCGCTGCGGAAATGAATCTGTCAGAGACCGCATTCGTTCGTCCTGTCCGTGAAGGATTCGAGTTGCGCTGGTTCACGCCGACGGTCGAAGTGGAACTGTGCGGCCACGCGACCCTGGCGTCGGCGCATGCATTGTGGGGGGAAGGAGTTGTCGCACGCAACGAGCCCATCCGTTTTCACACCAAAAGTGGTGAATTGATTTGTGCTCAGCGAGACGATTTGATCGAACTCGACTTCCCGGCTACACCCGTCAATCCAGCGGACTCGTCAGAGGATCTTTGTCTGGCGCTGGGCGTCACGCCCTCATATGTTGGCGAGTCAAAATATGACAAGCTGGTTCTTGTCGAGTCCGAGCAGAGCCTTCGTGCTCTGCGGCCCGACTTCACGAGACTTCGAGGCATGCCGGTGAGAGGCGTCGCAGTAACCAGCGCATCTGACGACCCTCGTTTCGACTTCGTGTCTCGGTTCTTCGCCCCCGCCGCCGGGGTCGACGAGGACCCGGTAACCGGATCAGCGCATTGTAGCCTTGGCCCTTTCTGGAGCGAGCGACTGGGCAAGACCGACATGACGGCGTTTCAAGCGTCTGCCCGCGGCGGCATTGTTCACGTTAGAGTATCCGATGAACGCGTCTTTCTGGGCGGGCAAGCCATCACGATCTTCAAAGGCGTGCTGACCGAGGTATAAACGCAACAACGCAGCCGCCGAAGTCGAATTTATTCGTCCCAACTGAATACGTCTTCGAGGCCAACACCAAAGTGCCGTGCAATCCTGAATGCACTTTCGAGCGAAGGCGAATAACGACCTTGTTCTATGGCGATAATCGTTTGACGCGTAACGCCGATAACATCGCCTAGCTCCGCCTGCGTCATGGTGCCATGTTGTTCGCGCAGCTCACGCACGCGGTTGGATATTGGAGGCCGGCGAGCCATGGCTAAACCGAAGTTCGGTAAAGAAAAATCCGCGTACCGTATTCCGCCAGCTGGCCGATTATCAGGCTTGCAAAAACACCATAGAAAAGAAGGTCACCGCTATGAAAAAGGAGATAAAGACCGAGCGATGACACAACGCCCAGCCCAAATACGTTGCCTGAAACGTGACCCGCCCAGTGAAAGATTTTTCGCTCTCGTTCGTCGAGCGGCTTGTTGGCGTCTTTCGGCGAAAGAGCAGCGATCGCAATGTGACCAAGGATGGCAACGATGATCAGGACCATTGTGAAGACGGCGACAACCGGCAGGGTGGGTGGCGCCAACCGGCTGAAATCCGGCGACATCGCGGTTACGACGCCAAAATAGAATACAGCTCCCAATACAAGAGACAGTGACATGACCCAAGCGGATTTCTCTTGAAACGGCATTTTCGCAATCCTTCAATGTCAAAAATTATTTACATAGAAGAATAGGGACATTCCTGATTAATGTCAAAGTTTTTTGACACAACGAATTGCTCCACTACGTACAACCCCGCACTGGCTTTTCGGGCTCGCGTAACGACATTACTTAGTGAGTAAGTGGCTGGAGCTCACTGGCAATATCACGCGCCTGTTTTTGGCAGCCAGGAAGGCTGCCTGGGCAGCAACCTCTAGAAGAACGCCATGAAATCCAAGATCATTCTTTCGTCGATACTGGTCTCCTGCATGCTATCCGCGAACGCACAGCAGGAACCCGATCAAACCATGACGATCTACTTTACCGGCACGACGATGGCGGGCCACATGTGGCAGGCCACGGGCAGCCCGTTTCACCGACCTGAAACGGTCGCGAGCCTGCACTTTCTGCAGAAGGCCGGGACAGACTATCCCGGCCACCATAAGGGCATCGTCAGTCATCCGGAACCATGGTCGGCGTGGGCGGCCAAATACGCTATTGCCGAGGCGCTGCTGACTCCGGTGACCCAACTCTGCGAGCCTGCCACCGCCTGTGTCACGCTCAACCTCGTCGGCTTCAGCCGTGGTGCGGTACTGACCATGTATACGGCACATCGCGTTTCCAACGACGACGACTTGAGCCCCTTCATCAAGAAGATCAACATCCTGGCCTTCGATCCGGTACCGGGTGATCCTTTTCTGAGCGCCGGGTATTTTAATCTTGAGTCCAACGTCGACTATCTCGCGTTCTACGCACTCGATGAGCGCTCCGCGCTGTTCTCACCTGTCTTCCCCAGCCCACCACCGGTGAGTGCTTTGAACGACCCGCTATTCGAACTATTCACTGTGCCGGGCAGCCACGAGACCATGGTGGGTAATACGCTGATCAACGGTCATCGGAATACGACGCAGGATGACTATAACCTCAAGCACACGTCACATGTCCTTAAAGTGATCG
>JAOTYS010000125.1 GCA_029861795.1 Gammaproteobacteria bacterium
AGCTTTCGCAATGAACCTAACCGTCAATGGTGCAATCACCATTTTAGTGTTACTCAATCTATGGAATCTTGCCGGTTGCGCCACCGTCGATCAACAGCAGCGCGACAGAGCTTCCATCAGTTCAGCGAATTCGAAAATCGGTGGAACTGTTGATAAGTTTATGGATAATTCGGACCGACAAAAGCTTGTCGGTGCCTTGCGCTCTAGTCACATCGGACTATCGTCAACCTGGAACAACTCGCGCACCGGATACATCTACGTTATCGAAATTACGCGAGTCATCGAAATCAATAGATCCTGCCGCGAATATAAGATCAATGCCAATATCGGAGGAAGGAAAGAGGAGTTTAAAGGCGCAGCCTGCCAACTCGGCGGTGGCGATTGGAAATACCAAAAGTACCTGCGCGAAGGGGCACGATAATTGTGAGATATCCCCACCCAGAGCAGTCCAGCTGATTTCAAAGTGCTCACTTTGCATCCGTGCAATGAATTGCACCTCTTCTGATATTTCATTTCAACGGGCTCACAATATCGTTCGTTCGCCGCCAATTTCACGTACGCCCGTCGGATAAGGCGAGCCCCATGATGGGGAGACCTTCCATTGGAAGCAGACAATCAGCGCGCTAAAAACCCGACACAGATGCTTGCAACGCCGGCTTGCCTCTGCGAAACCATTACCTTGGTACTGCCATCGGGAAGAATCAGCTCAGCGTATTGCGACAGGTCTGGCAGCAGCGAACGATCTGGATGCTGAATTTAACTTTCGCGAGATTGATAGTCTGTCTGATCCCCATCGGATAGACGCCTCGCTAAAGACAGAAGTCCAGGCTCAAATTCGCCTAGAGATTTCTGAGCGCTGCTGTCGCAGACCCTCACTCGGTCTAAGGGTTGAGCTCTCCGCCTCGAAGTCGGATGATTGATTTCCCAACAACCCGAAACTACGCCCAGAATGCTGAAAAACCTCACGTCGGCAGTTCGACTGTGTACCTGGCAACCAACAAATATCCTCATATTTCTGCAGTGGCCCCGTAAAGATCTCATGGCAGCGAATAAACATAGTCACCGGGAGGCACGTGGATAGCGTCGCACGGTGGTTGGAGGAACACGGCCTGGGAGAATATGCCCAAGTATTCGCCGAGAGCGATATCGACGAGGAAGTTTTGCCCGAGTTGACCGACGCGGACCTGGAAAAACTTGGCGTCACACTCGGTCATCGCAAGAAGTTGGTTAAAGCCATCGCTGCCCTGCCTGCCGGTGAATCGGCGCCGTCAGTTTGTGGTCCAACATCCCGCCCCTTGCCCGCCACCTCTGCGCTCTCAGCGGAGGCTGAGCGTCGACAGCTCACTGTGATGTTCTGTGACTTGGTGGGCTCCACCGAGCTATCAGGAAAACTTGATCCCGAAGACCTCCGAGATGTGATCAGTGCTTTCCAAGATGCATGCAAGGCAGCGATTGAGAGCTACGAGGGCTATGTCGCCAAATACATGGGCGACGGTGTACTAGCCTACTTCGGCTATCCGCAAGCCCACGAGGACGACGCTGAGCGAGGAGTCCGAGCTGGTCTCGGAATCATTGAAGCCATGGCGGGACTCAACGTCGGAGTCGGACGAGAGAAGGGGACCCAGCTCGCTGTGCGCGTGGGTATTGCGACCGGTCCAGTCGTCGTAGGTGACCTTATCGGACATGGCGCATCGCAGGAAAGCGCGGTCGTAGGGGAGACACCGAACCTGGCCGCACGTCTGCAGGGACTTGCCGACGCGAATGCGCTTGTCGTTGCCGCTGACACGCGCCGACTTACTGCTGGCCATTTCCAGTATCGAGATATGGGCGAAAAGACGCTACGGGGCATTAATGTCCCGGTCCGAGTGTGGCAAGTGTTGGGTGAAAGTGCTGTAAAGAGCCGTTTCGAGGCCATCCACGGACGAGAATTAATGCCGCTTGTGGGTCGAGATGAAGAGATGGCCTTGTTACTCAGGCGCTGGAAACGGGCTAAGCACCGTGAAGGTCAGCTCGCGCTCATCTCTGGAGAACCGGGAATCGGGAAGTCGCGATTGACCGAGACTGTCCGTGAGCAAATTGCTGATGAATCGCATGTTCATTTACGCTACCAGTGCTCACCATATCATGCAAATAGCGCACTCTACCCAGTAATCGCCCAGCTAGCGCGGGCGGCAAGCTTCTCTCCGAATGACGACGCCGATAACAAGATAACAAAACTGGAGAAGCTGCTTGAGCAATCCAGTGATGACTTCGATCAAGAGATCCCCCTCCTCGCCTCCATGATGTCGATCTCTACAGAAGGCCGGTATCTGCCTTTAGAGTTGGATGCGCACCAACAAAGGGAGGCGACCCTCGCGGCGCTCGTAAGTCAGCTGAACGGTCTTTGTAGTCGCGGTCCGGTGATTTGCATCTTTGAAGATGTGCATTGGGTTGACCCCACAACCTTAGAACTACTAGAGCGATTGGTGGAACAAGTACCATCCCTGCCCGTGCTGATGTTGGTAACGTTTCGTCCAGAGTTCACGGCGCCTTGGATGGGTCAGGCACACACCACATTCATTGCGCTAAACCGCATGACTCGAGATGACATCCAGTTGATAGCTCAGAACGTGGCGGGTAGAGAACGACTACCCCCAAGAATACTCAACCATATCGTGTCGAAAACCGATGGTGTTCCGCTATTCATTGAGGAACTTACCAGTACGCTGCTGGAATCTGGTGTGCGGGCCAAAGAAATTTCCGGCGACGCGATGGCCCACCACATAACCGCGTCACTTCCGAATACTCTTCGAGACTCACTCATGGCGAGGCTCGACCGACTGGGACCCGCGAGGCAAGTTGCCCAGGTGGGCGCAGTCATTGGCCGAGAGTTCTCCCGCGAATTGATCGCTGAGGTGTCTGGGTTAGACGTAGAGGAGCTGCAAAGTGCTCTTAGTCTCCTGCTGCAATCGGGACTCGTTTTCAGCCGAGGTCACGCTTACCTTTTTAAACACGCATTAGTACGCGACACCGCCTACGAGAGCCTGCTTCGCAGTAACCGCCAAGGAATACATGCTCGGATCGCCCAAGTGCTGGAAACCGGCCAGGCAGATGGAGCACAGGCCGAGCCTGAGTTGATCGCTTTTCATCATACCGAGGCACAACAGAATGATCGAGCGGTTTACTACTGGAATAGGGCTGGCGAACGGGCGGTGGGTCGAGCTGCCCATGCCGAGGCAATCAATCATTTCTCAAACGCACTAAAGCTTGTGAGTAAGTTACCGAAAGGGGTTGACCGTGCACGGAAGGGTGTTCAGCTTCGACTAGCATTGGCCGACAGCATGCGCATAGTTGATCGCATCGATGATGCCTTTGCCGTTTTGGACCAAGCGCAGACAATGGCTTCTCAAAATGACTTGAAGCTCGAGCGTGCCAAAGTGCATGAGCTTCGTGGCAACCTCTTCTTCCCCCTGGGGGATACCGAGCGCTGTTTAGAAGAGCATGAATTATCCCGCAAATTCGCGCGAGACGCCGGTTCCGCTGAGCAGGAAGCACGAGCACTCGGCGGACTGGGGGATGCCTATTACCTGAGTGGTCGAATGATCACTGCGCACGATCTGTTTGATCGTTGCGTCAACCTATGTCAACAACATGGTTATACGGATATTGAAGTCGCCTACCTTCCAATGCGGGCACTGACGTATCACTACTCCAATGACCATGAAAACGCTTGGCGGGATTCTCGTAACGCCGTAAAGCTTGCAACTAAGATTGCCCAACATCGCGCCGAGATGACAGCAATTACTACCGTCGGATGGTTTCTGTACGAGCAAGGCGATTACGCTGGGGCTAAAGAGTATTTTGAGCAGGGCCGGCGACTCGTGAATCGCCTAGGGGCCCGACGCTTCGAGCCCTATAATCTGATGTTTTTGGCGGAGATCGAATCCCGAGAAGGGAATAGGGATAACGCAATGCGGCTTGCGAAGGAATCCGTCAAGCTAAGCCGGGAGGTCGCACTGACATTCAACGCACCAAGAGCGCTTGCGAAACTGGCGTTGTGTACGGAGGATGCGAATGCTCGCGGAGCAGTATTGAAAGAGGGTGAACAGATCCTGGCATTGGGTTGCGTAAGTCACAACTATCTGCAGTTCTATCGAGACGCAATAGAGGTCTCGCTGAGGGCTGGTAGCTGGGATGAAGCAGACCGTTACGCGACGCTCCTAGAGCAATACGTGCAAGCTGAGCGTTTCCCGTGGGCCGACTTTTTTATTGCACGGGGGCACGCACTCGCCGCGTACGGGCGAGGAAACCATGATTGCGCGACGATGGAGCGACTCAAAACGCTTCGAGATCGTGCGCAACACGCGCGATTGGGAATCGCGCTGCCTGCACTTGAAGCAGCGCTCACCTCCTCATGAGTCCCGATCGACTTAGTACGGCATACGATCCTAGTCGAGCCGAGATCATCCGAGATCCTTTTCCCGCTTTCGCCCAATTACAGGATAACGACCCCGCCCATTGGTGCGCACCGCTGCAGGGTTGGGTGTTTACGCGATACGACGATGTGCTTCACGTCATCAACGACCGCAGTCAATCTGCAGATCGGCTTACTCCTTTCTTCGAGCACGCAAGCGGCGAGCGGAATCGTTTTTCCGATCTCGCACGTTATCTTGGGCACTGGATGGTGTTTCGTGATCCGCCGGACCACACCAGACTTCGGCGCTTGTTTAATCGAGTGTTCACATCGTCTGCAGTGGAACGCCTGACACCCACCATCGAAAGAATCGTGTCGACGCTCATCGATGAGATGGAAAATCACCTGCGCCTTGATGAGCCGATTGATCTCATTGCGGACTTCGCTTACCCGTTACCGGCGACGATCATCATGGAGATGCTGGGCGTTCCCACCAATCAACTCGATCAGGTCAAACAGTGGTCGGATGATATCGCGCTCTTTATCGGCTCGGCGCAAGCGAGCAGTAACAAGTACGAGCAGGCTCAACAAGGTGCACAGGCCATGGGCCAACTATTTAGCGAATTAGTTTACTCACGCACAAAGACGCCGCGCGACGACATGATAACAACAATGATTCAAGCGCGAGATTCGGACGGCACGGTCAGCGAGGAAGAGATTGTCAGCACTTGTATCTTGTTATTGTTCGCAGGTCACGAGACCACCACAAACTTGATTGGCAATGGAGTATTCCACGCCTTACGATCAAATACACCATGGAAACGTTTGTGCGCCGACCCAAAGTTGATCGCGACCGGGGTCGAAGAGTTTTTGCGTTACGACGGACCGATCGGGGCCATCAGCCGTATTGCCAAACGGCCGTATCAATCCTATGGCAAAACCATACCGGAAGGTGCCCGTGTATTCGCAATGATCAATGCGGCTAACCGCGATCCTCGTCGTTTTGAACAAGCGCATGAAATGAAAGTCGATAGAAAAGATAACCAACATATTACGTTCGGTTACGGCATTCATTTCTGTCTCGGCGCACCGCTGGCACGCCTCGAGGGTCAAATCGCAGTCAGAGAGCTGGCGAGACGACTACCCAAAATGAAACTCAGCACCGACGTTCCCCAATGGACTGATTCGTTGGTTCTAAGAGGAATTAGATCGTTGCCGGTTTATGTTTAATTCTACTGTCACCGCCTGAGTATTCACTTAACACCGCCGGTATCGTAGGCGCGGACGCTTGGCAACTACGCCCGCAAACGTTCGTTGTCGGGATCATAAGCGGGCTCGGACAGCACTATCGCCGTGCGGCGATCACTGAGCAGGAGCACATCAAATTGCTTCCCTGCCTGGGCATACTCCGGTTCGACGTAGGCAAAGGCAAGGGTTTTGCCGACGGAGTGGCCGTAGGCACCACCCGTGGTGATACCGATTACCCGATCCCCATCGTAGACGGGTTCATTGCCTTGTGGGTCGACGTCCACGGTGTCGACACTACAATACACGAGCTTAAGGTCGATGCCTTGTTGTTTGCGATCGATCAACGCCTCGCGCCCGATAAAATCCCCCTTGTTCACGTTGCCGAAACGTTCCATGTCAGCCTCGAGCAGACCCACTTCAGTGGTGAGCTCACCACCCCAGGCACGATACGCCTTTTCCATGCGCATGGCGTTGACGGCGTAAGTCCCAAAATTCGCGATGCCGTATTCTTCACCAGCCGCCATAACCGCATCATAGAGTTTTTCCATCTGTTCCATTGGATGGTGTAGCTCCCAACCCAGCTCACCCACGTAGGAGATGCGGAGCGCTCGCGTCGGAACGCCGGCGATATTGATTTGCTTACCGCACAGCCAAGGAAACGCTTCATTGCTCAGATCCGCATTGGTCAGCTTAGACAGTACATCGCGCGAGCGTGGGCCCGACAGCACCAACACACCGTAGTCGGCGGTAACATTTGTAATCGTGACGTCTTCGCCGTCGTTGATATGTTGGTGCATCCAATCGAGATCATGAAACTCGGCGACCGCACCAGACAGGACATAGTAGTGTCCTTCAGCCAGCCGAGTAATGGTCGCTTCACATTCGATTCCTCCGAGTTCTCCCAGCATCTGAGTCAGCACAATGCCACCATTACGCTTGGGGATTCGGTTTGCGCAAAGACGATCGAGAAATCCTTCGGCATCCTCGCCGCTCACGTCGTACTTGGCAAAACTGCTTAGATCCAAAAGTCCCACACGTTCGCGTACCGCTTTGCATTCCTCGGCCACAGCGTCAAACCAGTTGCTACGCCGGAAACTATGCTTTTCTTGTTCGCCATTAAGGGCAAACCACTTAGCCCGTTCCCAGCCAAACACTTCGGCAAATTGCGCGCCTTGCGCCTTGAGTTTTTCGTAGATGGGTGTGGTCTTGACTGGACGCCCCGCTTCGCGGTACTCGCCTGGTAAACGAACCTGATACATCTGCTGGTATTCGTCGATAGATTTGTCCACACAGTACTGGCCTACGGCCCAGTCGCCATAACGACGTGGGTCAAACTCGAGCGTGTTGATCTCGGTTTGCCCGTGCACCATCCACTGGGCTAAATATTTACCCGCCCCGGGGCCCTGACAAACACCGATGCTTGCACCACAACACATCCAGTGATTGCGCAGACCCGGCGCCGGGCCGAGCAGGAAATTACCGTCAGGTGTGTGTGTGATGGGCCCGCTCACGATGCGCTTGATTCCAGCCTTCTCGAACACCGGAATACGCTTCATCGCCCAGTCCAATGAAGTAGCCAGTCGATCGATATCGGGTGGCAGCAACTCCATATCAAAACTCCAATCGATGCCGTCCAGACCCCAGGCTTCGGCCCCGTCCATTTCGTATGGGCCGATTAAGATCCCTTGTTGCTCTTGGCGGTAGTAGCAAGACGACCGCGGATCGCGAACCACCGGCGGCTCGTTGTCCAACGCCTCGACCTCGTCCAGATTCTCGGTGACAAGATACTGGTGAATCATGTTTGCAATGGGCACTTTGAGCCCAACCATAGCGCCCACCTGTGGGCCAAAACTGCCGGTCGCGTTTACCACATGCTCGGCGACGATGGTGCCTTTCTCCGTCACCACTTCCCACTCGCCGCCCGGACGCAGGTTGATGTCCACCACCCGATTGTGACGATAAATCTCGGCACCGCCGTTGCGCGCCCCGATGGCCATGGCGTTGGTTGAGCTACTGGGATCGGTGTGACCGTCGTTCGGGGTATAGAAACCGAGCATGACGCCTTTGGTGTCGATTAGTGGATTCAACGCCCCAATCTCGTTTGGCCCGATCAAGTGTGACTCCACACCGATATAGTTCAAAATGCCTTGCACATAGTGAAACCAATCGACTTCGTCCTTGTTGAGCGCAAGCCGAATCGCTCCGCACCCGTGCCAACCGGTGGCTTGTCCGGTCTCCTGCTCGATGGTCCGATAGAGATCGGCGCCGTATGCATGAATCTTGGCCATGTTGAGGCTGCCGATAAAGTGTGGGACCAATCCGGCCGCGTGCCACGTCGAGCCGGAGGTGAGCTCCCCTTTTTCGCACAATACGACGTCGTTCCAACCTTCCTTCACCAGGTGGTACAGCACCCCGACGCCCATGGCACCTCCCCCAATTACTACGACCCGAGCATGCGACTTCATGAACCGTCCTCCAGATGATAAAGGTGTCTGCTAGTCTTAAGCGCCAGACAGATTGCTGCGTTCTGCCAAGTCAGCAATGTACTCCAGGACGTGGGAAGCTAGCGGACTTTAGGGTGCCTGGCAATATGTAACGGGTGACCTGTTCGCCGCCAAGCATGTTTTCATGGAAAATATGGGGCTACGCGCCGCAACTCTAGAAGTAATGGCATAATCGAAACACCAGCGTTAGTCGCGCTACAGATCCTCTGATGATTGAGCACAATCGTCTCTCCAAACAACCTTATCCAATACCTTAAAGATGACGACTAAAGAGCAACTCGTGTGGGAGATGGAACAGGATGGACAGTGGTCCCCTGTGCCGGTCGAACAGTTACCAGAAAGCGTCCGAAGTAAGAAGTCGGTCCGATTCGCTTTCAAAGGCGGGGTACTAAAGGTCGCAGGAACCGATCGAGTGGTTCGTAGTTACAGGTTGCGTCGCGTGCCCACTTGTCCAGCCCTAACCGATTTTGACCCGGAAGCTTGATGAAAGGGTCGATCACAAGTTTTTTTATATTCATGACCGACCACTTTAGTCGTTCGCAAGCCATACTGAGTGGATTCCCCCACACACCTTGGACAACTACGCGCGGGTCTCAGGGATGACCACCGCAGCTTCACTCGAGACTTTGGTTGATGTTCTCGCCGAGTATCTTATGCTCGAGGACGTCGAATGCCTATCCCTGCCCCCGGAAGCGTATCTATCTCCCGAACTTCATCGGCTTGAACTCGAGCGAATCTTTTATCGCGAATGGCTCTGTGTGGGCCGTGAAGAGTATGTGCCCAATCCAGGTGATTACTACAGTTTTGACCTTTTGTCGGAGCCGTTGGTTATCGTGCGTGGCGAAGACGGTCAGATTCGGGTGTTATCAAGTGTATGCCGTCACCGTTACATGCCGGTGATAGAAGGTGCAGGCAACACTAAACGTTTTGTGTGCCCTTATCACTCCTGGACATACGCTACCGATGGAACTCTCGTCGCTGCTCCATTCATGAAAGGCTCTAAACGATTCGAACGAGACTCTTGTCGCCTACCTGAATACCGATTAGAGAGCTGGTGTGGCTTCATTTTCGTCAATTTGGATGACGAAGCCCCGCCCTTAGCCCATCGAATGACGACTCTTGACAGTCACATTGCAAATTATCGTGTTGGGCAACAGGTCGAAATCATGCATTACGAATCCGAATGGGTTGGTAACTGGAAACTATCGGCAGAAAACTCAATGGAATACTATCACCACGTGGGCTTGCACAAGGCCACGGTTGGGGAACAAATGCCCGCACGCAACGCATACCTGCCACCGCCCCCCACGGACCTTTCTTTTACCCACGAGCGCTGCGGAATAAATGAGGCCTTCAAAACAGCTAACCATCCTTTCAATCCTAAAGGACGGCTGGACAGCTTCACTGAGGAAGAACTCAACACCGGCTATTTAGTATACGTCTTTCCAGCGTTCACCATGGCAATGCGCCCCAACGCTAACAATTGGCTGAGCTTCAGACCCAACGGCATCGAGAGCACCAAGATACTCGGCGGATATTTGGTTTCTCCAGAGGTTCGAGAAGAATTTCCTGATTTGGCAGAGCAGAGGCGTGAGCTCATTCTTCGCGTTAACGAAGAAGACTCACACGCCACTACTGAGCTTGCCAAGGCGATGCGTTCGAGCAAAGCTGCGCGCGGTCCTCTGAGCCCTTTCGAAGGAACCATTGCCCAGTTCTATCGATATCTCGCCCGAAACATTGTCCGCCCCAACTGAGCGTAGTTTTAGCAAGAGCGCTGAACACACAACAACGAACCACGGATCCCAATACATCCTATTTATCTTTGCGCCAGTGACCTTAGTTCGCTAAACACTAGCCCACCACAACATTCCGCCAGAGACCTTTGGAACCGTCGCCACTAAGTACGCGCGGCGCAGTGTTACGCGGTATGCTCTCCTGATACAATACTCTTGATCTTCTCGAGGAAGGAAGAGCTGGCTATGGCAAGGCTATGTCTGAGGCCCAAAGCCAGCCTTAATAATGCTTTACCCGGAAGGGTTAAGGAACCATAACTGCTCGCTTGCACCTTAGTGCAGGCAACTTTTATGGAAGGTTGTCGCTGAGCCATGACCAAATCAGTAGGACTTACAGTTCTTCAACAATTCAAGAATAAATGGGGATCGATAGGATTAATCCTGTGGCTCCCATTTACAGTCTTCGTAACATATCAGTGCCGCTACTGGGTAAATAGCGACACCATCGGCTCACTCGATGCGGCGCGTGCGATAAGAGAATTAGATCTTACGTTCGCAGTGAATGGGTACTTCGGATCGGGTTTTGCTGTATTGCTTTCCGCTCTCCCAGACTCGAACTTGCAGTCGTTTTTTGCACACCATCTACTGTCGACTGCGGTAATCCTGCTGACACAGTACACAATCTACCAGACGCTGAGACTGCTCCGGATCCGGACTCTTATATCAGGTCTTTTAGCTACTGTATGGGCTGCCGGCATGTTCGCCACCGGGCCAGGAATCTATCTTACGGCAGATATAATTCTTTGTTTCCTTAGTGCCTTATACGTTTACTTCGTCGTAAAAGGGCTGGTCCTGCAATCTGAGGAGATGCCACAGGCTCGAGCGTTTATTAGCCTGGGAATAAT
>JAOTYS010000604.1 GCA_029861795.1 Gammaproteobacteria bacterium
GGAAGCACCCCACCAAATATTATACAATTGTGTCGACACGCGGGAGTTCGTTCCCCTCGCGAACAAGAAGCCGACAGAACCATGGATATTGTTGGCCGCAGGAACGCATCAGCAGTACGAGCGGGTTAGATCGGTATTGGAAACGGTGTCGCAACTTAGGGCTAGGGGCCGAGACGTAAGGCTGATTTTGGCAGGGAAATTAGATTTTCCTCTTGCGGAGACAAACTACAATGATTTGGTCAGGGAGCTGAATGCTTATGAGTGGATAGAGCGATTGCCACCGTTTTCCCAGGAGGCAGCTAGGGATCTCTACCGTCGGGCTCACTTACTGCTCCATCCAAAATACAAGGACCCTTGTCCGACAGTTGTCATCGAAGGTATGTCGTCTGGTGTCCCAGTAGTTGGGTCAAACAGTGGGGGTATGGAGGAACTCATCGGATCTGACGCAGGCGTGTTGATTGAGGTTCCGGAATCTTGGTACGAAATGCACGTCCCGGGGACGATCGAAATGGCCGACGCCGTCGAATTACTAATGAGAGACTGGCTCCCGAGAAGCCGCGCTGCAAGGCGCCGAGCGGAGCTACTTTTCAACAAGGAAGACTGGTTGGATCGACATGCGGAAATATTCGAAAGTTTGTTACGACCAGAATAAGGCGTGTCCAAAACGCGAACATCGGCGAATTACTTAAAGCTGGGCACAAAGTGTGTTTGCGCTCCACCCTACTCTATGGGTAAGTGTGACAATGATCGTATCAATGATACTTGTCCTAAGTTCAAAAATCATCCACAAGCCGGCCCTGTTAATAGGTCCTGTAGCAATTGACCCGATAATGCGTTCGTTCGAAAATGAAGCGCGAAGGATAAACCTCTAGTCCGATCCGTTGATTCATAGTTCGATTTTAAAGTTTAGGCCAAAGTGGTAAGGAAGAGATCCTGCTAAAAAAATCAGTCAAACGTCTATCGGGTCAACTTTTGTCGCGGGTTGGCCAGCGTCCTTTGAGAAGGTTGCTGATGTTTATAATTAGCTCTGCCGCTCAATACCGAGATCCAAAAGAAAGCCTTCGGTTGCTACTAGAGTTAGAGCAAGCGTTGTTTTTCCTGACAGGATCTGAAGCATGCCGCTATGGACTTGGACTCCATCCAAAGCACAGACACACCAAGTATCATGATTTTTTTTGTAACCGCCTGAGTAGAGGTGAGACAGTCCTAGACTTGGGTTGCGGTATGGGCGCATTAGCGTACGATATGGGACGTGCTGGCGCGATAGTTACGGGAATCGATTTGAATGAGGAGAACATCAACACAGCTCGGAGGCGATTTAGTCACAAAAACATCACATACATAGTCGGTGACGTCAATGGAAGCGTGCCAGAACAGACGTTCGATACTGTCATCTTGTCCAATGTATTAGAACATCTGGAGGACCGAGTACATTTCTTAAGATCTGTGCAACAAATCGTCAAACCGAAACGATGGTTGATACGGGTACCAATGTACGAAAGAGACTGGCGAGTTCCGTTAATGAAGGAGCTAGGCGTGGATTATAGGCTTGACGCCACCCATTGTGTGGAACACACACGAAAAGAGTTTGCTGCGGAACTCGGTCGGGCCGGACTGAAGCTACTCGATTCAGAACACGCGTGGGGAGAGATATGGAGTGAAGTTGTCACCGAATAAAGAACGAATTCAATTCTAGCGCAACCCCGATCGCTACCGTAGAGTAGATCGAGCAACCAACACTGACATGGAGTTGCTCATCACAGTGATCAAGGCCGATTTTTCGGAGAAATGTCGCCATCGATCGGCGGCTATGAAAACGGCTTGCTTAAATACGGAGTGCATTGATATCAACTGAACCTGAAGGAAACACGATAAGTGGCCTCAGCACCCGTAACTGTATTAATGCCAGTGTATAACCGCGAAGAGTATGTCGGCGACGCCATTCGCAGCATCCTTTCGCAGACGTATGCTGATTTCGAATTCCTGATAATCAATGATGGATCAACGGATAACAGTCGCGAAATAATAGCATCCTATTCGGATGAGCGAATCAAGGTCCTTGATACAGAAAACAAAGGTTGGGCAAGTGCATTAAGGACTGGAGTATCGCAGGCGAAAGGCAGGTATATAGCCCGTATGGATTCGGATGATATAAGTTTACCCAAGAGACTCGAACAACAAAATGATTATTTGGATCAAAATCCGAACGTCGCATTTGTTCACAGTCTTGTTGACTATATAGACCCCAACGGTGAGTTAATCAGACGCCGGGTCGGCCATTGCTTTAGTGATATAGAGACGAAGTGGCACCTATTATGGCGCAATGTAGTGGTACATCCCGCAGTGATGCTGAGAAGTAGTGTGCTTAAGAAGCATAACTTGAACTATCTAAGCGATCGATATCGAGCGGATGATTTCGATCTATGGAACAGACTAGCCAGAGTTGGCGATATCCACTGTATCCCAGAAGTTCTTTTGCGATACAGAATACATGGGGATAGCGCTACAAGAACCAACGCCATGAAGGCGCAGTTCGACGTGTATCGCGACGTAATAAAAGATAATTGGGCCGCCTATGGGAAAAACATCACTCGAGCTACGGCCGCAGACTTGGCTGTTATTTCTTCAGGAACTCAGATTGATGCTCGTTATTATCAGTATGATCACTTGATCGATAATTTGCACATTATCTTATCTGAGATAGACGAGAAATTTCGTTTATATCATGGGATAGATAGGGAACAGCTTGATGCAGCTCAAGCGTCTCAACTGATTTCGTGGGCGAGGTATATGCTCAGCACTTCGAAACTGTATGCTGCTAAACTGTTGTTTATTGGTTTTCGAAGAAAATACTC
>JAOTYS010000126.1 GCA_029861795.1 Gammaproteobacteria bacterium
GTGAAAACTGGTCGGGGTAGAGGGATTTGAACCCCCGACTCCCTGCTCCCAAAGCAGGTGCGCTACCAGACTGCGCCATACCCCGGGGTGTTGACATAAACGCTTCACCGTCCTTACCGAAGGCAGGCGACTATACGCCGTGCCCTAAGGACCGTCAACGCGATTCAGGCGGGACGCAAACGCGCGCTACCCCTCACTATTAGAGAATTCAGAGTGCCTAAAAAGATAACGAAGACCCCATCCATGGAAATGCATCAGACTTGAAATTCTCAACAATACACCTATCTAATTGCACAGTTCGTTGCATGGCCGAACCATAGGCGCGCCCAAATTTACAAAAGCCCAAACCTCCAGGGGTGTAGATGATGTCGAAGACCGCACAAACCGAGAAGTTCAACTTTCAGACTGAAGTGCAGCAGTTGCTGCACCTGATGATCCACTCCCTGTACAGCCACAAGGAGATCTTCCTGCGTGAATTGATCTCCAACGCCTCGGATGCATGCGACCGGTTACGCTTCGATGCGCTCACCGACAATTCCCTGCTTGAGGACGACGCGGAGCTCAAGATAAGAATTAGCTTTGACAAAAAAGCACGCACCATAACTGTGTGGGACAACGGCATAGGCATGGGTCGTGACGAGGTCATTGACAACATCGGAACTATTGCACGCTCGGGCACCAAACAATTCGTGCAGGCGGCGACCGGCAATGAAATGGATGACGCCAATCTAATCGGCCAGTTTGGCGTAGGTTTCTACTCCGTATTCATGGTTGCGGAACAGGTAACCCTCACTACCCGCAGGGCTGGATTTGCGCCTGATGAGGCCGTGCGCTGGCAATCCGACGGCACGGGAGAGTACAGCATCGAAACGGTGGCAAAGCAGGATCGCGGTACTGAAATCGTGTTGCAGCTGCGCAAGGAGGAGAAAGAGTTCCTGGATGGATACAGGCTCCGAAGCATTGTGAGCAAATATTCAGATCACATCTCACTTCCCATCAACATGCTGTCGGAACCCGACAAGGACAGCAAAAAGGAGCCAAACTGGGAGACTGTCAATAAGGGCTCTGCACTGTGGGCCCGTCCAAAAAAAGAGATCACCGAAGAGGAGTACAACACCTTTTTTACCACACTCAGCTATGACCCCAACCCTCCGTCTGCGATCATTCATAATCGCGTCGAAGGCAAACTCGAATATATCTCATTGTTCTTTATTCCAAGCACAGCCCCATTTGATCTTTGGGACAAAGATCGACTGCACGGCATAAAGCTCTACGTCAGACGCATCTTCATCATGGATGACTCCAAACACCTGATGCCGGCCTATTTGCGATTCGTCAGAGGCATCGTGGATTCGGCAGATCTTCCCCTCAACGTATCGCGGGAATACCTGCAGCACAATAAGGACATCGATAAAATCCGCTCCGGATCTGTTAAGAAGATACTCGCTGAACTTCGAAAGATTGCGAAAAACGACACAGACAAGTACGCAACGCTGTGGAGGGAATTTGGCAGAGTCATCAAAGAAGGGATAGTCGAGGACCCAGACAACAGGAAAACCCTTGCCGATCTCTTAAGATTCTCTTCAACCCATGATGATAGTGAAGGGCAATTGGTATCACTTGCGCAATACGTCAATCGCATGCCCGCGAAACAGAAGGCGATCTACTACATTACAGCGGAAACCCACACGGGAGCGAAGAGTTCACCGCATCTCGAAATATTTCGTAAACAAGCTGTCGAAGTGTTATTGCTAAGCGATCCCATAGACGAATGGCTGGTCACACACTTGACCGAGTATGAAGAAAAACCCCTCAAATCTGTAGCAAAGGGGGCCTTAGACCTCGACGAGCTCGACGCCGAGGAGATTCACAAGAATCAACAGAAAAAAGAGGGACAATTCAACGAATTGGTCAACAAGATCCAGGACGTACTCAAAGATAAGGTCAAAGAAGTGCGTCTCAGCACACGCCTCACTGATTCACCTGCGTGCCTTGTGGCCGACGAGCACGACATGGGCGGCAATCTGGAGCGTATACTCAAAGCAGTGGGGCAGAACATGCCGACGGCGAAACCCGTTTTGGAAATCAACGCTGACCATCCGCTAATCAACAAGCTACAGAACGACCGGGATCGGCTAGAGGACTGGGCCTTTGTCCTTTTCGATCAGGCCGCCTTGAGCGAGGGCGCACCGCTGAGCGAACCCGCGGCCTATGTGCGTAGAATAAATAGTCTGCTGAGCGACACGTTACTAAAGAACGAGTCGATTATCATTACCCCTTGACTGCGCTAAGGGCCTGCGCTGCACTCACGGATAGCACATCGCGAGCATCGCCCACCCAGTCTAGTTCTGCGTCGCCCGCGTGGGCTGGATTACCGTCTTTGTCCACACAATAGGGACCCAATACTACAGAGTCATCAACCCGACCTGCCGATCCAATGCGCGTGTATTCAAAGAGAATGCTACGCACGATGCGGGCACCGGATTGGACATGGCAGCCGTGACCTATCCAGGTTGGCCCCACGATATCGCAACCCGCCTCAATGCGTGAACCTGCCCCAATGTAGACGGGACCTTGAAGTCTTACCTGGCCCCAATCCACTGAGACACCGAGACCGGTCCACACTCCTGGTCTCACTTCTTTACCGGGCATATCAAAGGTGTGGCTCTTTCCTAGCATGACGGTTTGATTGGCTTCCCAATAGTCACTCAATCGACCAATGTCTATCCACTCAAAGGGCATGGATATCGCATTGAAAGGGAGCCCGCTCCGCAAGATCGCAGGGAACAATTGGCTTCCAATATCATACTCGGTATCCGAAGGTATAAGATCCAGCACTTCGGGTTCGAAAATGTAGATGCCAGTGTTCGCCAGGTTGGACTGGGCTTGCTCAACAGACGGCTTTTCCTGGAACGACTCGATTTGACCGCTTTTATCGGCCACAACAATTCCGTAATTGGGTACACGGTCCCGCGGCACCTCCTTCGCCACCACGCTCGCCACCGCCCCACTCTGCCAGTGCTTTCGCACTGCGGCCGTCAAGTCTAAATCTATCAGGGCATCACCACAGGCAACCAGAAAAGTGTCGTCAAAGAATCCACTAAACTCCTGAATACGCTTCAATCCCCCTGCGGAACCCACCGGCACACCAACGATCTTACCATCGTCTATATGCCCCTCAAACGAGTAACCAATCTCTACTCCCCAGCGTCGACCATCTCCAAAGTATCCTTCTATCTTGTCCGGTAAGTGGCTGAGATTAATCATGATCTGATTGAATCCGTGGTGTGCGAGCTGCTCCACCAAATATTCCATCACCGGCTTGCCGAGAATCGGAATCATCGGTTTTGGTAATTCGTAGGTGAGCGGCCGAACCCGAGTGCCCTTGCCAGCCGCCAATATCATTGCCTTCATCGATTACTCCTCCACTCCATCTTTGTTACCCAGCTTCACGATACCTGCGCGTCCTTAGTATAGGTCAGTACCAAGGAATGCACCGGGCTTAGCCTTAGGCGGCCCCGGGCCTTATACCGAGTCTATGTGTTATGCCACGCGAACAGCGCTCTCCCCGCCCTTGGAAAAAGTGAATTCTTCGGCCTCTGTACCTACCTGAATCGTCTCCCCGGGGCCATACTCTCCAGCGAGAATCCTTTGCGCAAGCGGATTCTCGATGAGCGTCTGAATCGCGCGCTTGAGTGGGCGCGCTCCATATACTGGGTCAAAACCGACCTCGGCGAGTTTATCCAGGGCTCGCTCCGAAAGTACCAAATCCATGTCTCTGGCCTGCAAACGAGTACGCAGATATTGCACTTGAATCTCCGCGATGCGACGCAGTTGTTCTTGCTCGAGTGGGTGAAATACCACAATCTCGTCTACGCGATTTATGAACTCAGGTCGGAAATGCGTGCCTACGATCTCCATCACCGCGGACTTCATTTTGCTATAGTTTTCCTCTCCCGCAAGCTCCTGGATCACGTTGGAACCAAGATTTGAAGTCATAATGACCACTGTATTGCGAAAATCTACTGTTCGCCCCTGACCGTCGGTCAACCGTCCGTCGTCCAGTACCTGCAGCAGCACGTTAAAGATGTCCGTGTGCGCCTTCTCTACCTCATCCATCAAGATAACCGAGTAAGGTTTGCGCCTTACCGCTTCGGTCAAATAACCTCCTTCCTCATAACCCACATAGCCTGGCGGGGCGCCAATGAGCCGCGCCACCGAGTGCTTCTCCATGAATTCCGACATATCAATGCGAACCATGGCATCTTCTGAATCGAACAAGAACGCTGCTAAGGCTTTGCAAAGCTCGGTCTTACCTACACCGGTAGGTCCCAAGAACAGGAACGATCCGTACGGTCGATTGGGGTCAGACAGACCCGCCCGCGATCTGCGAATGGCGTCTGCTACCGCATTGACGGACTCATCTTGCCCAATTACACGTTTGTGGAGCTCGTCTTCCATGCGCAAGAGTTTTTCCCGTTCTCCTTCGAGCATCTTGGCGACTGGGATACCAGTCCACTTGGAGACCACTTCAGCGATTTCCTCCTCGGTTACGCTGTTACGGGCCAGAGTGGTTTGTTGGGTGTCGGTGCCGGCGCCGCTCGCCATATCTAACTGCTTCTCTAGCTCGGGGATGCGGCCATACTGCAATTCCGACATCCGTGCCAGATCGCCGGCGCGGCGCGCAGTCTCCATCTCTAGACGTGCACGATCGAGTGCTTCTTTAACATGCTGCGTGCCTTGCAGCGCGGCTTTTTCTGCCTTCCAAACTTCTTCTAATTCTGAATATTCACGCTCCAGCTTTGCGATCTGTTGCTGTAAATCCTCCAATCGCTTTTTCGAGGCTTCGTCTGCCTCCTTGTTCAGCGCTTCGCGTTCGATTTTGAGCTGAATCAGACGTCTGTCCAGTTTATCGAGGGGTTCAGGCTTAGAATCGATTTCCATACGGATTCGACTCGCCGCTTCGTCGACCAGATCAATCGCCTTGTCCGGCATTTGCCGGTCTGTGATATAACGATGGGAAAGCGTCGCTGCCGCAACAATGGCGGGATCAGTGATGTCGACGCCATGATGTACTTCGTACTTCTCCTTTAGACCACGCAATATTGCGATGGTATCCTCCACAGTGGGCTCGTCAATCAGTACCTTCTGAAAACGACGTTCTAGCGCCGCATCTTTCTCCACGTGCTTGCGATACTCATCCAGAGTAGTGGCGCCAATACAGTGCAACTCTCCACGAGCCAATGCAGGCTTCAACATATTTCCAGCGTCCATAGCGCCTTCTGCTTTCCCCGCCCCGACCATGGTATGTAACTCGTCTATAAACAAAATGATCTGCCCTTCTTGCTTACTCAGATCGTTAAGTACGGCCTTGAGACGCTCCTCGAACTCGCCGCGGAACTTGGCGCCGGCAATCAATCCCCCCATGTCGAGAGATAGCAGACGTTTACCTTTTAACCCCTCTGGAATCTCTCCGTTGACAATGCGTTGCGCCAAACCCTCTGCAATGGCGGTCTTACCGACACCCGATTCTCCGATCAACACCGGATTATTCTTAGTGCGGCGCTGCAACACTTGAATCGTTCTACGAATTTCGTCGTCACGGCCAATCACCGGATCGAGCTTCCCCTGTTCCGCACGTTCGGTGACATCGATGGTGTATTTTTCCAACGCCTGGCGCTGTTCTTCCGCGTTGGGATCATCGATCTTTTGCCCACCCCGCATATTCTCAATGGCCTTTTCGATGGATCCCTTGGCAACACCGGCTTTGCGCAGCAAATCCCCCACCACACCCTTATCCTCCAACGCGGCCAATAAGAACAATTCACTTGAGATGTAATCGTCCTGCCGCTTCTGTGCCAGCTTGTCCGTCAAGTTTAGCAGCCGACCCAAATCGTTGGAGATGTGAACATCGCCCTGCTCACCTGACACCTGGGGAAGACGATCCAAGGCCTCGCCGAGCTGTGAGCGCAGTAAATTGACCTTAGCATCGGCCTGGGTCAATAGGTGGCGAACGCTGCCCCCTTCCTGGTCGAGCAGTGCGATCATCAGGTGCAATGGCTCGATAAACTGGTTGTCACGGCCTAGCGCAAGGCTTTGAGCATCGGCCAGAGCGAGCTGAAACTTTGATGTCAATTTGTCCATCCGCATGATCAAAGACCTCCCTAAATGTGCATGCCTACGTCTAAATAAGTGGGGTTCGAATACCGGGAATCAAGCTTTGCGCAGATTTCGGGAAAAGTACACCATGACCATAAACAAGCTGAATTGACCGATGTCAACCCCACAGCATCGGTGGGCATGGCCACAAACGATCACCTCTATCTTGCTGCCGTGCTATGGGCTGTTGCCTGCGCCCTATGCTCATCCACACGCCACAGCATGATCAGACCAATGACAAAGAAAACGAGGGTAGATACGATGGCAACTCGATGATTGCCCCCGGAGATATAAACGATAGCGCCGTAGCATAATGGTCCCACTATGGCAGCCAGTTTCACCGCCAGACCCCACAGGCCAAAGATTTCAGCAGACTGGGCAGGTGGTGCAAATTGGCCGATAAGGGCCCGGCCAGCAGATTGACTGGACCCTAGTGCAACGCCGACAAGATTGGCTGCCACCCAGAAGCTGAAGCGTCCCTGCGCGAAGTACGCCACAACCACAGCTGCGATCCAGATCACAAGCGTGAGTTTCAGTGTGCGCAAAGAACCCACGCGATCCTGGACGTATCCAAATATCAACGCGCCTGTGGCTGCAGTGATATTGACCACCAATATCATTGCCAGAATATCTTTGGTGTTGAATCCCATGGCTTCTTGTGCGTACACAGCGGCGAGAATAATCACCGTGTGGATGCCGCTGGTGTACACCGCCAACGCAGCAAGAAACCGAAACAAATCAGTGAAGCGAGCGGCATCACGGCAGGTTGACACGACGTTTCGCAACGCCGTCACGATTGTGATGTAGTAGGGGGCCGGAGAAAACTGTGTCGATTGAGGAACGGCACGTTCACGCAACCACAAAAAAGTGGGTAACGAAGCCAGCGCAAAGGCCAGCGCCGTAATACACATCGTCACTGGTACGTATTGAGTAGCGATGTGACCGGATTGCTGGGCCCAGCTCACGTAGATCAAACACAGTCCGAGAACCAGCATTCCTCCAACATACCCCAAGCCCCAACCATAACCTGAGACGCGACCCATCTCGTGGGGTGGCGCAAGTTCAGTCAGGAAAGCGGCAATTAGATTCTCGCCGCTCGCAAACATAATAGTGGCGAGAATCACTAATACTGATGCGAGTAGTACTTCGCCCGACCCAACGGTCGCGAGCAGTGCAGTACACACCACACAGCCTGAAGTTGTGATCACTAACAGTCTCTTTTTGTTCGCCCTCCTGTCAGCGATAGCACCAAGCACCGGCGCGCTAAACAGAACGACTGCATTCGCCACAGCGAGCACCAAACTCCACAAAAAAGTCCCCGTACCCGACCGATAACCGCTGTCCACTCCAGCCACCACCGCAACAAAGTAGGTATTGAATACGGCTGTCAGCACCACTGTCGTATAACCCGAGTTGGCGAAGTCGTACATCGCCCAGGCGAACAGCTCCCGCTTGGGTGCGAGGGTCAGAGTGTTGGGATTGGACGCCACTGCGCTGGAATTCGGACTGGTGGCGAGCTCACAGGAGAACTATAAAAAGCGCCCCAGCAACGGGCTCAAAGCGGTGCTCTAGCTCGACCCCTGCTCACCGGGCCTTTGCCCTAAGTTTTGACAAGGCCCAGCTCCGGTGGAGCTGTCAGGGCGTTTTGGTTTGGCAAAAAAACGCACTTACCATGAGGCTTGTGCAGAGTGGTGTCGTGGACTTCGGTTGAGGACTTTTCAGCGCTGCGCCACCGCTCTCTGGGTCAAGTCCGTGTCGACTTGACCGCTACGGGCCGACTGCACCGGGTAACTCCCATCATTGTTCACCAACTCAGCCAACGTGGCCTTGGGAATCTTTTCTGACACAAAACTGTGGACATCCTTAAGCACATTGGCACAGTACAAGTAGTTCACCCGGTAGTATACTTCTTTCCCACGCTTCTCGCATAACAGTAACTCCGCAGTCTTTAGCACTTTGAGATGATGCGAGATCGCTGGTCGACTAAGTTTAAATAGGCTGGCAATTTGATTGACGCACAATTCCTCTCCAGATTCAAAAGTCAACAAAATCTTTTGCCGATAAATATCACCAAGTGCCGAAAAGAACTGTGCAAATTTTTCCCAAGACGACGGAAGATTTTCAGCGTGCTGTGGATTCATGCTATCTGTTAGCGTGGTCGGATTTCAGTGAGAGAGATGGTTGTCTCGGGATCAAGATCAGTCTCAAGTCTGAGAGAATAAACGAATCACATATCATGTCAACATTGATTTTTGATTTGCAGCGCGATCTGACCACGCTCAGAGTTTTTGTCGAACAGTCCTAAACACGCTGTGGGTGTGTTTATTTCCCCTTGGGTTCGCAGTATATGGATTGCAGCGTCATTGTACAATCGTCAAATCGATTTCTCTGAACTACGGCAGATGCGTTCCGAAACCCTCGATCACCGATATGGGTGACAGAGCTGCGTGAAAGATCTCATCGACACTTCTTGATTCAAATCCAGTACAAATGATAACGAATATGGACATTGTGCGAACCGTTCAGTACGCGCTAGCGGAGGACATCGGCGCGGGGGATTTGTCTGCGGAATTACTGCCGTCAGATTTGATCGTGACGGCCAAACTGGTATCGCGGCAAGATGCCGTGCTGTGTGGTATACAATGGTTCGAACAAACTTTTGTTTGTGTGGATTCCACTGTTGATATCGCCTGGCATGCAAGCGATGGTGACGATATCAACAATGAGCAGGTCCTGTGTGTTGTCAAAGGATCCGCTCGCAACATCGTCACAGCCGAACGCACCGCGCTTAATTTCGTCCAGACCTTATCGGGAACAGCCACCACCACAAAGCGTTATGTTCAAGCGTTGCGTGGCACTAAGGCGCGAATCCTGGATACCCGTAAGACCTTACCAGGGCTGCGGCATGCGCAAAAATACGCTGTGCGCTGTGGGGGCGCCACCAATCATCGAATGGGGCTATATGACGGTATCCTTATCAAGGAAAACCACATCAATGCGGCCGGCTCCATCACTGCTGCTCTGGGAAAATGCCGTCGCCATGCCATTCATGGACGACTGGTCGAGGTGGAGGTGGAGACACTGGCGGAGCTGCACGAGGCCTTAGCGGCGGGCGCAACGCGAATACTGCTGGACAATTTTGACCTCGAAGAAATGACCACCGCAGTAAACGTCAATGACGGGCGAGCAGAACTGGAGGCATCCGGTATGGTTACCCTAAAAAATGTTCGCGCCATTGCCAAAACAGGGGTTGACTATATTTCCGTCGGCGCGCTCACCAAGCATGTAAGCGCTGTCGACCTGTCACTGCGTATCGACTAGCGCAGTGTGTCGGCTCGAATTATTCGATCCAAATCAGCGACGCCATCCTGCCGCAACGCCGATCCCTACGATAAGAAAAGAAATGCTCTTCCTCCGTATAAGTACAGACTTCGCCTCCACATATCTGTGTAACGCCAGAACGCTGAAGGCGCAGACGAGTTAATGCGTACAGATCCGCCAGCCAATAATCCTTCCTGATCGAGGGAGTGAACGCTGCCCTGTGTTCAGGATCGTCAGCAGCAAATTCATTGTAGACATCCCTACCCACTTCGTAGGCGCGAGGTCCTATTGCAGGTCCCATCCATGCCAGCGGCGTAGCGGATGACACAAACACTGATACCGCACGCTCGACGATGCCGCCGGCCAGCCCTCTCCATCCTACATGGACCAGAGAAACCCGATCGCCAGAACGATCACACATAAACAGGGGCAAACAATCTGCAGTCAATATCGCACACACCACACCGGGCTCACTGGTGTAACTGCCGTCCGCACAAACCCCTGATGTCACCTCAGCGGCGTTGACTACTTCGACCCCGTGGATTTGATTCAACCAAGTAGGCTCACGCGGGAGCTTAAGGCCTTGGCGTAGCACCTCACGGTTGCGACAAACACAGTCGAAACAATCGCCAACGTGATCAGCCAGGTTTAAGGAACTATAGGGCCCAGCGCTGACGCCTCCTTGTCGCAAAGTGGTGATTGCGTGCACACGCGCGGGCGCGGGCCAAGCCGCACTAAGCGTGCAAACCTTGCTCGCCATCAGCTGGCCTTGCTATCCGCCTGGAGGTTCGCCACCAGCTTTTGCATATCCACAGGCATCGGTTGATCCCAACTCATTACTCGGTCGGACTCAGGGTGCAGCAACGACAGGTGCGACGCGTGCAGAGCTTGCCTACGGAATTCTCTTAGTGCCGTTATCAATGCCATGCTTGCATCTTTTGGCACACACAGTCGACCACCATAGACCGGGTCCCCCACCAGCGGATGCCCTATGTGGCGAAAGTGTACCCGTATCTGATGGGTTCGCCCGGTCTCCAGTTCTACCCTAACCAAAGTGTGCGCACGGTAACGTCCGAGCACCCGATAGTGACTCACCGCGGGCTTGCCCCGAGAGGTAACCGTCATGCGGCGCCGGTCTCCTTGGTGCCGACCCACGGGTGCGTCTACCCGGCCGCCCGCTATGATCTTGCCGCTGACCACCGCGATGTAGCCGCGCTTGACACTACGTGATTTAAGTTGCTTCACCAATGCAAGCCGAGCGCAGTCGGTTCTCGCGA
>JAOTYS010000127.1 GCA_029861795.1 Gammaproteobacteria bacterium
AGTCTTCTTCTTTGTTGCTTTTTTCTTGGTCTTGCGCTTAGTTGCTTTGCGCTTGACCTTCTTCTTTGTTGCTTTTCTCTTAGTCGTCCGTTTCTTTGCTACCTTCTTCTTTCCTGCTTTCTTCTTTGTCCCCTTCTTTTTTGTTACCATGGCGCTTCTCCTTGTTTTAAGGATGTCGGAACGATTTACGGCTTAAATCCACCTTTTCCATCGAGCATACCCAAATCTGCATTCTAGAGAATTGTAATGGATACAAATCCCCGATGTAGACGGGTATGACATCCGAATGGGAAAGATGGGGTGAAAGGTCCTGCATAACCGAAAATTTTCGGTCGGCCAGACCTTAGACGTCGAAAGAGTAATCAAAATAGTGGTGATATCCGCTTGATGGTTTGTCCAGCTTCCCAGCTGTCTCTGTTTACTTGGTGGACAATCCGTTTGTCACTGTTCTGTCATTTAAGCGGCAAAAATGTCTCTCGCGAGATACCTCCTCAAAAAGTCAAGCTAACTATAGCCACCAAACTTTAAATGTCAAGCAATTGATGTCAATTCAAACATCAGCATAAATCTAGATTTTATGTGTGAGCACACATGAAAAGATTTTTCGACATGAAGCGAGTCTATCTGCCAAAACTATCTATGGTGAATCGTCGGAAATTATTTTGATGCGATGTAGCCATCCGCAATGCTGTCAAACCGGAAGAAGTTGCTTACGAAATGAGTGAATTCGATGCTCTAGCCGCACTTCGAATCACCACATGCCAGACACGTCATACACCCATCTAACATAATTACAGCCTTGGTTTTACATTTGCTGCACAGAGCGGATTCCGGCGGGAACTCACCGTTTTCATCGACCGGTTCACCCCTGCGCTGCTGGTAGGCTTCAGTATATTCTCTGCGTTTACGCTCGACGTGCTCTCGTTGACGTTCGTCCAGACCATCATCCTGAATCATGCCGATCATCTTCATATGAGCCTCAATGGCATCACCGATATCGGCGACCAGGGACGGAGTGTATTTGCCACCTTTCTTAAAATACCCCCCTTGGGGATCAAACACACTGCGCAGCTCCTCCACCAGAAAGGTCACATCACCACCTTTACGAAAGACCGCAGAAATAATCCGAGTCAGCGCCACGATCCACTGGAAGTGGTCCATATTCTTGGAATTGATAAAGATCTCGAAAGGACGACGCTTCTCATAAGGAGTATCAGGATTTAGCACAATATCGTTGATGGTCACGTACAAGGCATGATCCGACAACGGGGTCTTGATCTTATAACTGCTGCCCAGAAGCATTTCTGGCCGTTCGACCTTTTCATGCATCTGGACAACATTTTGTGGTAAACCTTCCAGCTCATCGCTTACCGGTGAACTTGAAGAAGTAGGTTGTTCCTTCTCCTTATCATTCGATTGAATGACCTCGTATCCCACGATCTTCTTGTCTATCTTGACTGCCACAATACCTCCTAGAACCTACCGTAGTAGCCCTCTTTCAGTGCATCGTAGAGATTGGCAGCGGTATGCACTTCGCCGTCATACTCGACCTCTTCGTTGCCTCTAAGCTTGACCACCTCACCGTTATTTAGTTCGAACTGGTAGATCGTGTTCTCGAGGTCCTGCTCTTTCACTAGTACCCCTTGAAATGCCTCCGGATTAAAGCGAAAGGTCGTGCATCCCTTAAGCCCCTTATCATAGGCATACATATAAATGTCCTTAAACTCCTCGAAAGCAAAGTCAGTAGGGACGTTTGCTGTCTTTGATATAGACGAATCGATCCACTTTTGCGCCGCCGCCTGAACGTCTACATGTTGCCTAGGGGAAATCGTATCTGCACTGACAAAATAGTCCGGCAGCGACTCCTCAGGATTCTCCGAATTGGGAGTTGCATCGGAATTCACCAGTGTCCGGTACGCGAGCAACTCGTAGGAGAACACCTCGACTTTTTCCTTCGTCTTACGTCCTTCTCGAATCACATTTCGGCTGTACTGATGCGCAAACGAAGGTTCAATTCCGTTGCTCGCATTGTTGCCCAATGACAGACTGATCGTTCCAGTTGGCGCAATAGAGGTATGATGGGTGTATCTCACACCGTGTTCAGCGATACGGTCCGTCAACTCGTCATCGAGTTGCTGCATGTACCTGCTGTAGTTAGCTAGCAACACTGAACCTCGGACTCTGTCGCCCACTTGATAACCGTCTCGAGTCATTTCCGGGCGCTTCGCCAACATCTCCGGCGTAACGGTGAAATACTCAAGGGTCACAGGTGCCGCACCTTTTTCTATGGCGAGTTGCACACCAACCTCCCATCCAACCTCTGCCATCTCTCGCGCTACTCGCTCTGTGAATTCCAAAGATTCGGGCTCTCCATACTTCATCTTTAACGTCACCAATGCCGAGCCTAAACCAAGAAATCCCATTCCGTGGCGTCGCTTGTGAGTGATCTCCTTCGACTGGAGACTCAGCGGAAGTCCGTTTATCTCAACCACGTTATCTAGCATCCGAGCAAAAACCGCCACGACTTCGCGATAGCGATCCCAATCAAAACGGGCCTGGTCAGTAAATGCATCCTCGACGAAACTGGTTAGGTTAACCGAGCCCAATAGGCAACTGCCGTAAGGTGGAAGTGGTTGTTCTCCGCAAGGATTAGTGGCACGTATCTCCTCACAGAACCAATTGTTGTTCATCTCATTGATACGATCTATTAAGACAAATCCTGGTTCCGCACAGTCGTACGTGGAATTCATAATGAGATCCCACAAACGCTGAGCGGGGACGGTGCTATAGACTCTACAAGCGACCTGACCTAAATCATTGGCCACATATCCATCTGTCGTCGGCCAATGACGCCACACGATTTCGCAGTCCGACTCTTCTAGCTCCTGCGGACTAGCCGGGAACACCAACTTCCACGGCGCATCATCTTTGACCGCCTGCATGAATTCATCAGTAATCAGACAAGACAGATTGAATTGTCGCAAGCGCCCGTCCTGACGCTTCGCCCGGATAAACTCGATGATGTCCGGGTGCGAAACATCAAACGTACCCATCTGGGCACCGCGACGCCCACCGGCCGAAGAAACGGTAAAACACATGGCATCAAAGATATCCATGAAAGAGAGGGCGCCGGAGGTGTAAGCTCCGGCGCCACTCACAAAGGCCCCTTTCGGGCGGAGGGTAGAGAACTCATAACCGATGCCGCATCCCGCCTTGAGCGTAAGACCGGCCTCATGGACCGCGCGCAAAATGCCGTCCATGGAATCGGGAATAGTCTTAGACACCGTACAGTTAATAGTGCTGGTGGCCGGCTTATGGGACTGGGCCCCTGCATTCGAGATGATCCGGCCTGCTGGGATGGCGCCGTTTTGTAGTGCCCAACAAAATTTTTCGTACCATTGCTCGCGCTTTTCTGGTGTTGGCTCAACATCGGCCAGTGCCCTAGCAACACGCTGATAGGTAGCCAAAATGTCCTGATCGATGATCTCACCGTATTTCTTCTTCAGGCGGTATTTCTTATCCCAAATATCCATCGATGCAGCCTGAAATGGGATAACAACATGATCGTCCGTCACCGGTCTAAGCTTGGCAGCCGTCATTGCGCGCCGATCCTCCTCTCTCTATTGTTGTTGATCATTATTAGATGCCTGCTGCGAATCTCCCCAGGTCTACTATGTAGTCGCAAGACAGCTGAAATTTCCATTATTAGGCAACCACTTATCGTCAATAATTCATGCATCACCTCAATATATAGAGGCAAATGCGACTCTAGCCCCAAGATATTGGGGTTGTCAACATCCTTACGTGTATGTGTCCTCCTTTAGGTGATCCGCAACCGACACCATTTAGTTATCGGTATCCTCATATGCGAACCGCAAAGTTGAGCTACTGCGTTTCGCAAACGCCAGCCGGGCCACGGCTGCACGCTGCCCTCCTAGCGTTAGATCGGTCCGGATTGACGGGAGGCAGCAGGTTCTCAGCCACCACCTCCAATATATTGGTATCGGACAGAGAATAACCCCAATATCTTGAGTTTTCAATACGTATTTTGGAACAATTTTTCACCCGCCAAGCGGGTCTTTGTTTGTCCTCATTCCTCTATATATAAAGGACATATATAAAGGACATATATTAAGGACACGGTCGTCACTTCGTCTGGCGTTAGCCCGGGTCAACAGCTTGCATAACCGCATGACTCTGTAGTATCCACCCCCATATCTTGACGGTATGTGGACGCGACAATTATGCCAATCGGTGCCATCAGTTTTGACCTGGACGACACGCTGTGGGATATCGCCCCAGTGATCGAAAAGGCCGAGCAACTGCTGCGCACTTGGCTCGAACAACACTGTCCCGATACAGCACGTCAATTTGATGCCACAGCGATGCGGACGTTACGCCAGGAGGTCGTAGATGCGCACCCACAGCTTGCCCACGACTTATCGTGGCTACGCAAGAGGACCTTACGGTTGGCCTTACAACGCTCCGGTGATGACATGGACGCCGCAGATAGCGCGTTTGAAGTTTTCATCTCCGCTCGACATGACATCACTTTGTATCCTGACGCAATTGGCACACTGCAAACTCTAAGCACGCGATATGCATTGGCCAGCATTTCCAACGGCAATGCCGATGTCGAACGCATCGGTCTACATCGATACTTCCAAGCCTCGGTCAGTGCGCACCAAATCGGCGTGTGCAAACCCCACCCAAATATCTTTACTGAGGCATGCAGCCAACTGGCACGACGCCCGGACGAGGTTGTACATATTGGTGATCACCCGGAGCAAGATGTGCTGGGCGCAGCAAACGCAGGACTAAGAACAATTTGGGTGAATCGCACCGCACAAAACTGGTCTCACCCGCGGCGTCCCGATGCCGAGGTGCAGACACTCGCCCAGATTCCAAAACTGCTAGCTCAAATGGACGGTTAACGCTTTACTGCGCTGTAACGACTCGCCACCGAATCGGCTTTGAAAAAATCTGGGATTTCATCCGGACTGGACTCAAGATGCAAATGTCTGACTGGATATCACCGCGCATTATGCCAGGCTAAGTCCGCGAATATCCGCCGGATCTTTGATGGCGTAGACCGCGACGGGTCCGCTGCGTCCACGGACGTCTGCGTTGTGACTAGGAAAATCTGAAAGATCGACACCGGCTGCGCCAGCGGTCACTGCAGAGACGACGAGGCTGCACTGGTATTCCTTGGTCAACGCTTCTAAGCGCGATGCAATGTTAATGTTATCCCCAATGGCCGAGAGAATGGGCGCGGCCGGGGGCCCCATCGTCCCAACAATAGCCTCCCCACTGTGGATACCTATACCAATACGCAATGGTTGGTCCAACTCCTGCTCAAGGCTGCGATTCAATGTGGCTAATCGAGCGCACATTTGCACCGCGCCTTGCAATGCGGCGCGACAACCTTGCTCGACACTGGAATGTAGGCCGTAAAGTGCCATTAAACCGTCACCATTGAATTGTGCGTAGTGTCCATCTGTTAGCTTTAATGCCTCTGACATCTCCGCAAAAAACTGATTGAGAATAAACACGACGTCATAAGGCATTCGTTGCTCACCAAGACGAGTGGATCCACGCAGATCGATGAACATTACAGCCACCCGTTGTTCGTGACCTTGAACCCCACCGGGGCGCCGGGCCCGCTCCACCGTGGCATTGGGTGGCAATAACGGAGTAATAAGCAAATCGCTAGTCGGACACAACTGGCAGGCCAACCGAACATTAGGTTCGGCCGAGATCCGGGTTAGCGCCTGCTGCTCCAATTGCGAAGGTTTGGGAAGTTGCTCCAACCCCTCCCCCACACGGACGCGGCAAGTGGTACAGCGCGCCCGCCCTCCGCACACAGAGGCATGAGGAACGCCCGCGGCCCGCACGGCTTCGAGCAGCGTCTGTCCGAGCGTCGCTGCGACGACCTTGCCTGAAGGATAGGCAACGCGAAACGCACCATGACGTTTACTGACCAAACGTCGGCATTCGCGCAGCAATACCACCGCCGCAATCAGGCCGACTATCCACCATACGACAACCGGCTCGAGGCCCAGGATAAACTCCCGTGTATCCGGGTCTGCCGAAAACCAGTCGGCAAACATAATCTGTAACCGCTCGGGGTCGTCAGTCCATTCTCGGGTGGCGACACCTGCACGCACATAACCCAATAGCGCCAAAACAGGGAGCAGCACTGCGGCGGGGTAAAGAAAAGGAATCGCTTTGGGGTACCAGGATTTTAGTCGCAACCAAAAGTGCATTCCTACGGCCACATGAATCCATACTACGAGCAATAGAATGGGTTGTTTAATGGTGAGGTAGGTTTTAGACCACAAGGCGGTTACCACGTACGGATAGGTGGTCTCGATGTCCAACAGGGTTGCCGCAACGCGCGTACCAATTATGTGACCGGCCAACAGCGGTACGATCAGCAAACCCATGGCTAATTGAACCGCCTCCCACACAGGCATCCGCAGGGTCGTGCGCCGCCACAGGGAATACAGCGCCAGCGCAAAATGAGTGAGGAATGACCCGTATAACAGCACCGTGCCCAATGGGCTGCGCCACCAGGCAGACAGCACCTGACGCAGTCCTTCCATGGCATCGAATGACCAGATGCCTAAGCTGTGGTTCGTCAGATGGGGGATGACGTAAACGGCGAGTACAAGCCCAGACCAAAGGCGCAGGCGCTTTTCCAACATTGAGCTATGAGGCGCTATAGCACTTTGCGAGCGTCCGACAATACCTCATCGATTTTTTTCTTGAGCTCTGCCGCCTCATCCGAACCCAGATCAAGCAAGCGTTGGTAATTCTCATTGGCCTTGGAAATTTTCCCTTGCCAAAGATATAGCTCTCCCTGGTACTCCAGCGCCTCATGGTGATTGCTATCTAGGGTCAGCACCTTTGCATAAGCTTCGTCCGCTTCATCAAAGTACTGTTTGCCGATGGTCCTCAAGGTAAATCCTAAATTGTTCAGCGCGTCTGCGTAGTCTGGTTTGATCTTCAAGGCCTTGCGATACAACTCCAAAGCGGTGTCGTAGTCTTTTGCTTCGTGCGCTATCACTCCCTTTTGGAAATATTTTTCATGTTTGGCAGACGATGACGAGGACGTGCCTCCGCCGGAAAGATTGCCCAACAGCAACGGTGCGATGGCCGCGACCAGCACAATAGTAATCTTTGATTTCATTTCCTCACTCCTACATTCGATATAAGCCCTGAAACGGCACCGTGGAGAGCGCCACCGGAGCCCATCCACTTGCTCCTGATAAACGACCTACGGAGTATTGGACAACAATCTTGCATGTTTTACTTTGAGCCGGAACAGTACCTGGTCAGAACAAGGACGCTGCGGACCCGCGACTAGACCGCACGCGACTTCTGCCTATCGGCGTTGCCGCACCCAGTATGCCGATCGCGCCGGTGGAAGTATAGTTAGCCTGAATGTGCCCGTCGCACAACAGACCTCCCTGCGAACCATCTGACTATAAACCGAACAACAACCTCATGGCACGACAACCAGACGAACAATCCACGTTCGCCGACCTAGTTGACCTAAAGATCCAATTGGAACTGGATCGCACCCGTGACCCCGACGAGCTACACAGACGTGATCGCAAAATCGGCCGCGAACTTTCCGCGCAATGTTTATCCGACCGCCGGGCGCAGTTACGTCAATGGCTCAGGCATAGCCGCGACCCTGAACATCCTCAACACGGTGCCCGTGCCGTACTCGCCTACCGAGTCACGGCGCTAATTCTGGCCGGCGTCGGTCTGATCATCGGCTGTGTGTGTGCAGGCGCGGCATTCTATTATGACGGCAGCCAGCCGGTGAATGTGGTCACGGTGTTAGCGTTATTCGTGGCACTTCAATTGTTGCTGCTGGCACTGTTGGGGCTCGCCACCATACCTTCGAGATTAGCGAGGGGTGTACCCGGACTACGCACTGTCCAGCAGATGTTAACGCTATTGAGTCCCGGCCGCTTGATGCCGTGGATAGTAAGGATATTGCCACAGAGTTACCGTGAACTATTGCAGCAGGTATTGGCCAGTGGCACCCGTCTTAGTTCAGTTTACGGCAACGTCGGTAAATGGGGCGTGCTGCTCGGTTCCCAGGTGTTCGCGCTCGCATTCAACCTCGGGGCACTGGCGACTTGCTTGTATCTGGTTGTGTTTTCAGATCTCGCTTTTGGATGGAGCACGACCTTACAGACCAGCGCCGATGGATTTCACTCATTGGTGCTCACTATCGCGGCGCCTTGGTCTCAGTGGTTCAACGAGGGTGTGCCGTCCCTGGAATTGGTCACAGCGACTCGATACTTTCGCATCGACGCCGGTGAGTTTGCCAGTTCCATGAACGAGCACGATGCCGCTGCGCTAGGGGGATGGTGGCCATTTCTGGTAGCGGCCATGATTTGCTACGGCCTACTACCTCGGATAGTCACCACACTGTTGTCGGCAGGGCGTCTGCGTGCGTCAATCCACCATGCATTCACACATATGCCGGGTGCCGCCAGGATACTCGATCGCATGAATAGCGAAATCATAGAGATGTCGGCAAACGGAAGCGAGGTGCAGCAACCGTCTTCACAAACTGTCTCTCCACCATCCGCAACAATTACATTGGCTTCGGACAAGTCATGGGTAGTGCGCTGGGCAGGAATTAAATTGGATACCGATGCGATCAACGCACACTTGGCCCGTTACCTGCAAACCACGACGGTACAGTTACTTGATGCCGGCGGATCCCAAAGCCTCGAAGATGACGCACGCGTAATCGAGCAGCTAGCGCAAACGCCGAGTGAGACGCAACTTGTGCTATTGGTCAAATCCTGGGAACCGCCGCTGATGGAACTTGTGGATTTCCTTAAAGCGCTGCGTCAAGCCCTGCCCAAAGATCGCGCCATCATTGTGCTACCGGTAGCCTTGGATCAAGCTGCAGCACCGATCGCACCATCACCAAGCGACGTGCAGATGTGGGGACGAAAAATTCGCGGCATCGGCGACCCTTGGTTGGACATTGGCATTAACCATCAGGCCGATCCAGATGTCTGACCCGGTGTTTGCCGTAGTCGGCCATCCCAACAAGGGTAAGTCCAGCATCGTTGCGACCTTGGCACAGGACGACTCAGTGATCATCTCTGCCGAACCGGGCACCACCACTCGCTGCCGTCGCTTTCCCATGAAAGTCGATGATCAGTTGCTGTACACGTTGGTGGACACACCGGGATTTCAACGCGCCCGTGCAGCACTTGCATGGATGAAGGCCCGAGAGCGAAGCGCCGCCGATCGGCCGGACATAGTGCACAGCTTTGTAGATGAACATCGCAACAGCAACACATTCCCCGATGAATGCGAATTGCTGTCGCCTCTTATCCAGGGCGCCGGCATCCTCTATGTAGTCGATGGTTCTCGACCCTACGGCGACGAGTACGAAGCGGAGATGGAAATCCTTCGTTGGACCGGCCAACCTAGCATGGCGTTGATCAATCTGGTGGGCGACGGCAACCATGTCGAGCAATGGACCGCCGCGCTAGGACAATTTTTCAAGGTGGTTCGCGTGTTTAATGCGGTGACCGCCGAATTTTATAAGCGAATCGATCTTCTCACCGCGTTTGGTCAACTCAAGCAGGAATGGCGAAAGCCATTGACGCAAGCTGTCGCCAGCCTGGAACACGACCGTGAGAGGCGGCGCGGCAGAAGCGCTCGGGAGATCGCTGAAATGTTGGCGGACATGCTTGCGTCCGTGTTCACTCAGCGCCTCTCAACAAACGAAGACCCGGATCCACATCAATCCAAGCTGTCGCAGCGTTATCTCGATGGTCTGCGCGAGCGCGAGCGGGCGTGCCGTCGCGCAGTGGAACGTATTTACGACCATCGGCGACTAAAGCGTAGCGAGCAGGAATTTGACTTGGTCGCTACGGACTTATTCTCGAAACAGAGTTGGCTGTTGTGGGGTTTGACCCGACGACAGTTGATCACCGCCGGGGCAATAGGTGGCGCATTAGCGGGTGGTGGCATCGATCTCGCACTGGGTGGCGCGTCGCTGATGCTCGGCACGGCGATTGGCGGTGCAGTCGGTACGGCGTCTGCGCTTTTCTCCTTCGATCGTATGATTGAGGCTAAAGTGCTCGGGCTTCCGTTAGGCGGGCAAGAAGTGCGTGTGGGACCCGTAAGCAATACGAACTTTCCCTATGTCGTGCTCGGGCGTGCGCTTTATCATCACGCGTTGATTGCAGGACGCAGTCACGCGCTTCGAGCTGAGCTAACAGTAGATAGTGCAGCGGCGAATAAAAGCGCGGCGGCGTTGAGCGTTGATCTGCGCAAGAAGCTTCAACGCATTTTCTCTACACTGAAACCCGAGGCCGATGCTGAGACTGTGGCTGACGCGTGTGACGAATTAACCGCACTGGTTACGCTACTGCTGAAAGAATCAGAACGCAATAATTAGCCAAACACACATGAGCTATAGTTGTGTAAATTCAGAAACAGCTCAAACCTTTGCAAAGGTGAGATCCTAAACCTTCAGTGAGACAAAAGACGTGCAGCATCTAATCAGCTGATCGCTTGTGCGGTCGCAATCATAAATACTCATGACCCAGGACCAATTCATCGTCTTCAGCATACTCGGCGTCACGTTACTTCTGTTTGCTTGGGGGCGATGGCGATACGACTTGGTGGCGGTGATCGCACTGATCGCGGTTGTTGTCGCGAAAC
>JAOTYS010000605.1 GCA_029861795.1 Gammaproteobacteria bacterium
TATGATTGTACGTCGTCAGGGTATTTCGGAATTTTAGTATTCTGATTTAAGAGACGGTTCAGCTCATCGGGATGAGGGTTGTGGGTTGATTTTCGTAGTACATTTGCCGGCGTGCGGCCAACGTGTTTCTCTTGATCTTCTCCCTACGCTCAAGAATCCCCTGTCCACGGCCATAGAAGACATCCGCCGGAGTCAGATTGTTCAACGATTCGTGGTAGCGTTCATGATTGTAGTAATCGACGAATTGGCGGATTTGTTCTTCAAGTTCGCCCGGCAAATAATGATTGTCCAGGAGAATCCGGTTCTTCAATGACCGATGCCAGCGTTCGATCTTGCCCGGGGTCTGCGGATGGTAGGGTCGGCCTCGGGTATGCCTCATACCCCGTCCTTTGAGGTAGGTGGCCAGATCGGAGGAGATATAGCTCGGACCGTTGTCACTCAAAAGGCGCGGTTTGTGTTTGACCTTGACCTGATCCAGGCCAGTGAAGCTTAGGGCATCCTCCAGCGTGTCCGACACATCCGTCGCATTCATGGTGGCACACAACCGCCAGGCAATGATGAAGCGGGAGAAATCATCCAGCACACTGGACAGGAAATACCAGCCCCAGCCGATGACCTTGCAATAGGTGAAGTCGGTTTGCCACATCTCATTGACCCGGGTGGTCGGGTGTTGGAATTTGTCGGCGGCTTCCATCAGGATATGGGCCGGACTGGTGATCAGGTCATGGGCCTTCAACAGGCGATATACCGTGGATTCCGAGACAAAACAGGCCTGCTCATCCGTATAGGTGACTGCCAGCTCCCGGGGTGACAGTGCCGGTTTCTCCAAGGCCAGCTCCACTATGGCGTCCTGTTGATCGTCTGGGAGCTTGTTCCACGGGACGGGTAGGGAAGGTTTCCGGTCTTCAAGGGCTTCCATGCCGCCCTCCTCATAGCGCTTCAGCCAGCCATAGAAGGTGGATCTGCGGATATCGAGACGGGCCAGCGTCTTCGTCACTGAAAGGCTCGAATCCTCCACCAGTCGGATGATTTCATACTTCTCCGATGCCGAATACCTCATGTATCGTCCTCCCCATCCCCGAGTACGCTTTTTTTGAGCAGACGGTTTTCCATCAGTAACTCGGCCAGGGTCTCCTTCAAGGCAGAGGCCTCTGCTCGCAGCGTCTTCACTTCATCCGAGGTCGCTTCCCGCGCAGTGTCACCCGCCAAACGCTTCTTCCCCGCCTCCAAAAACTCCTTCGACCAGCGGTAATACATATTGGCATTGATGCCTTCCCGGCGGCATAACTCCGCGATGCTGTCTTCCCCTCGAAGTCCTTCCAGAACAATACGGATCTTCTCTTCCGCAGAATAACGTTTCCGGGTGGCGCGGCGGATATCTCGTACCGTCTTCTCCGCACTGCCTTTCTGAGTGTTTCTGTTCGCCATCATCGTTCTCCTTCTCATGTGAACGATGAGCGAAAACCCTCCCTTATGCAATCAGGTTACTTTGTCCAAATTCCGCTGACGGGGAACAGCGTTCAAGGTCATGCTCGAGACTCCTCGCTCGACCATGTACAGCTGGTAGCGACGTAGATCCTCGGGTGAAGCTAGATCGGGCGATTGCCCAAAAAACTGTGTGAAGTTCACAACGGCACGAATGTATCCTGCCTGTGTCGGCGGTGTGAGCGTTGACGCAACGGACTCATAGGTTTGTTAGACTGTGTCATGGGTCTTCCACTTGTGTTGGTTAGAGCGTAGGAACCACAACCTCAACACAGGAGAGACCCATCCTGCCATACCTCCAATCAAGAAAATGCACGAATCGGTTACTGACGCGCTCAATACTGGTTACCCCGCCAGCGGTTTAGTCCATGGCCGGAAATACCAATTCGATAACCTGCAGACGAATGGCTGCTTACCCCTGGTAAGTTACGTTTTGAAAATCTTGCCTGAATGTCTTTTCAGGGTCGTTTTTTGCCCCTTCCCTAACGATTTATCGGCCTTGAGGCCATATGAGGGCAAATTGGAGCGTAAAGTTTTCCGACACCTTCTGCGGGTGGAGAACGCTGCACCCTGGACAACAGTTTTTTCTTCGAAACCGAGAGCTGTTATGGGCATAATGAAAAACCGGCTGATGTAGCCAAGTGCATCGAATTGGAGAACGAGCCAATTGTGAAATGACGGCGAAGGAATCCGCTTTTTAAACAACGCGGACATTGTTGTGGATCGCACCGAATAGCGCGATTCAAAAAGCGTTTTGCTTGCCCTAGGCTTAAGTCTGACTGTGTCCTCACCTAAATGCTCAGTTTTTTCATAGTTTACGCAGACATATAATCACGCACGATGCCGGGTACACGGCTTCGTTTCGATCATGAATCACATAAGTTGCGGTCACAAAACTGTCGCGGGAGGGGCCTTGCAAGTACAGCATGGGCACCAGTGCAACGCAAGCGAGCCGATGTTTTATGAAGTCTCAGTAGGTAATACTGCAAAGTGCCATTCGGTAGCGGCTGAATACTAACTCTACGAGGCACTAGCATGATCGGTCTAAATTAACTTGGCGTTAAACGATCCGGATGACTGTATTTCTTTAAGCGATTACGACCCAATAGACCGAGTTCAATTCAGGCGGGATCTGAAACATGAAAAAGTTTTTAGTCGGTCTTATTGCGCTGGTAATCATGCCACTGGCACTTGCGGGTAAGCCCCCCGTATTTACCAAGAGTGGGAGCGCCATCCGCGGTTACGATCCGGTCGCCTACTTCACGCTTGGCGAACCAACCAAAGGCAGCGACCAGTTCAGTACCAGCTGGAACGGTGCGACCTTTAAATTCTCCAGCGCCGATCATCTCGCGCTATTC
>JAOTYS010000606.1 GCA_029861795.1 Gammaproteobacteria bacterium
CGAATCATTTCTTCGGGAATACGCGACGTCCGGCGCGAAGCTCGGGCCCGTCGACTCTCTCGAAGTCAGATCGAGCGGAGAAATGGGATGTTGTGTCGGCAAGTACGAATTCGTAGTTCCTTCGAAGAACGGTTCCCCGACTAAGGACAGAGGGAAGTTCGTCACCGTGTTCATACGGCAATCTGACGGTTCCTGGAAAGCCGTCGTAGATTCGCTGATCAGAGATTGAGCACTGAAGTTGCCGCTTCGCAGCGACAACTCGACGAATACAGCTGAGGATGAGGAGCACTCAAGCCGTTTAGAATTGCATGGTCCTGCTGCAGCGGCACGCCCAACGAAAGGGATATCATGGCCAGTAAAAGCTTTCTGACGCGAGAGGAAGTCCGAGACATCTATGACAAGCAGGCCAGGATCTATGACTTGGCGGTCTGGTTCTATTACCTCGCCGGCATGCGAATCGACCGCTGGCGCCGCATGGCCGTAGATGCGCTGTCACTCCGACCCGGAGACACGGTTGTCGAAATCGGATGCGGGACGGGACTCAACTTTTCCCTTCTAGAGCGGGCTGTTGGCGATGAAGGCAAGATCATCGGTATGGACATTTCCGAGGCGATGCTCGATCGAGCCAGAAAGCGCGTCCGCACCGCCGGATGGCGCAACGTGGAGTTGGTCTGCGCCGCCGCTTCGGACTTCAGCTTTCCGGACGGCATCGGGGGAATACTGGCGACTGGTGTTCTCACCTACGAATCAGAATTCGACAAAGTTATCAAGCGTGGCGCAAGAGCGCTCGCACCCGGACGAAGGTGGGTGGTACTGGACTACAAAATGCCGAACAATTGGCTGCGTTGTCTGGTCCCGGTGTTCGTCGCGTTGGGAAGCAGCTTTGGAGTATCGAAGTCTTTTATGGAGCGTCATGTTTGGGAGTCCGTAGAACGCCACCTCACAAACACACGAATGGAGGAGCTTTACGGTGGCTTCGTCTACATCGTCTCTGGTGAGGCGTCGTAATCACCGAACTCAGGACTGATACGGGACGTTGACTTCGGGTCAAAATCGGCGCCATGAGGCGCGTTGAATAAAGCGACCGCTTTTTGATCCGTAAGCGGACCTTATGCGCCACCGCATTGAACGACGGCACCTGGCCCGATCTGAGTCATTCGGACTCGATCAAACCCAATATTGACTGTCCAATCTAGTCCGAATTATCTCAAATTCGCAATAACTTCATGGCGTAACAATGATAACCATCATCTCACTAACGTCGCAGCTGTAACGATATGACAATGGTAGGTCGAACCGAGCCGTAGCCGTCGGCGGGACAGCTATGAAATGAAATCAGGTATAACAGTGCTCCGGAGCGGGAAACTCAGAATTCTTCACCGCTTTCACGTAATCCCGTATCGCACCTTGCACCCCGTTTTTGTTCCCTTCAAGAAAATTCTTTACAAACTTTGCCGGCTTGCCGGGATAAAGACCCAGCATGTCTTGCAACACCATTATCTGTCCGTCGGTATGCGGGCCGGCCCCGATTCCAATTACCGGCACGTCAAGTTTCTCAGTAATGGTGCGACCCAACTCCACCGGCACGCATTCCAGTAACACAACACTCGCTCCCGCCTGCTGCAGTATCAACGCCTCATCGATCATGGTTTGCGCCTTGTCCGGATCGCGACCCTGCACGCGGTAACCCCCGAGGTGGTTAACCGACTGCGGAGTAAGACCCATGTGAGCACATACCGGTATGCCGCGCTCCGTCAGCAACCTGGTCGATTCGGCAAGCCAGGCGCCCCCTTCTAGCTTTACCATCTGCGCACCCTCACGCATCAACACCGCCGCATTCTCCAGTGTTTTCATCTCTGAGTAGTAACTCATGAACGGTAGATCCGCCAGGATCAACGCCCCTTGATTACCGGCCTTTACGCAGCGTACGTGGTAGGCAACATCTTCGATAGTGACTGGTAGACTGCTATCATGACCTTGGATCACCATACCCAGCGAGTCCCCAACTAAAATCACTTCCACGCCAGCCTCACTCACCGCAAAGGAATTGCTGTAGTCGTAAGCCGTGAGACAGGAAAATTTCTCACCCGCCTTCTTCATGTTTCGTAGCGTGTTGATGGTGACAGCTTTGCGTTGAGAGGCTTGTGTCGACATCGCAGAATCTTGATTATTCGAAGGCGCAGAAAAAATAAGCGCGATTCCACGCACTGTACCTATATGGCCAATGTAAATCTAGCGTCACGGCGCTAACATCGATTTGACGTTGAGCTCGCGGCCACCACTCACGTTGATGATGGCACCCGTCATATAAGACGCCTCGTCCGAGCACAGCCAGAGTACGGCATTGGCAATCTCTTCCGGCTGGCCGATGCGTCCAAGGGGCACTCCAGATTTAGCCATCTGCGTAATCGCCTCCTTTGCGGCGTCATCGCCAAACATATCAGTAAGGATGAGTCCCGGGCGCACCGCGCATACACGAATGCCCTCCCTTGCAACTTCCCTTGCCAGCCCGCGGGTCAACGCGTCCACCGCCCCTTTACTCGCTGCATAGGCCACGTCCTGTGGCAAACCACCGTACAGCGAAGAGATGGACGAAACATTCACGATGACACCACCATTACCACCACGCTCAGTGGACATTCGCCGTATCGCTTCACGCGAACAGACAATGGGACCGATCGCGTTCACCGCAAAGATCCTGTTGAGATCTCCGACATCAATCTCTGCGATGGGGACCTCACGATCGATTCCAGCATTATTGACTAGTGCGGTGACCCCACCCAATTCTGAAATGGCGCTTTCGAATAAATGGACGACTTGTTCTTCGACAGAAACATCGGCT
>JAOTYS010000607.1 GCA_029861795.1 Gammaproteobacteria bacterium
ACCATTGAAGTTAAGGACCACGAACATCTTGACACTATTTTGGAGCAACTGCGCGCGCAGAGCGGTGCTGTGCGAGTCGCTCGAGTCAAAGGGTGAACAACTTCGTCTAGAGCCTAACAGTCTCTATCACACACGTAGAACACTGGGTAAGTATAGTATGGCGAGAGATAGACAAACCATCCGCACAACTCAGGCACCTCGCGCTATAGGAACTTATTCCCAAGCGATCAGAGCGGGGACCACTGTCTATATTTCGGGGCAAATTCCGATAGATCCGGAGACCATGGAACTGGTGGCCGGTGACTTCCGTGTCCAGGCAATCAGGGTGTTTGACAATCTCAGTGCGGTTTGTCGGGCCGCGGGCGGTAGGCTGGTTAGCGTTGTGAAGCTCACAGTGTATTTGGTAGATCTTTCGAATTTCTCGACTGTTAACGATGTCATGGCGGAGTATTTTAAAGAACCCTATCCGGCTCGAGCCGCGGTAGGCGTGTCGGCCCTACCCAAGGAGGCGGCCATCGAGGTCGACGCAGTACTGCATTTGCCCATGCGTGAGACACCAAAATGACTCACTATGGCGCTAATCTGTTAACCGCAGGTATGTGCAGTTAGCGATCGATCGGCCGGTGACTGAATCTTCCTGACAGGGCTTTGTTACCCGGCAAGCACTAAGTCTCGACGTCAGTGCGTCATGGATGACTTATCAATGGAAAACCAACCCATTACAGCGTTGAAAGGAGTAGGTCCGCAGCTTGCTTCCAAGCTTGAGCGTCTGGGGCTACACACTGTGCAAGATCTCCTGTTTCACTTGCCATATCGGTATCAGGATCGCACCCGTACCGCCCCCATAGGCAGTGTGTCTCCAGGCAACGAGGTCTTAGTGATTGGACGGTTGGAGCTAACCGAGCTTAGTTACGGTCGTCGCCGTAGCTTGCTAAGTCGGATCAGCGACGGCACCGGCGCGCTGACCATTCGCCTATTTCACTTCAGCGGCACTCAGCAGGCCAACCTACAGCGAGGACGTTGGGTGCGGTGTTTCGGTGAGGTTCGCCGGGGAACCACTACATTGGAAATGGTTCATCCCGAGTACTCAGTATTTGACCACAAACCAGAGGTCGGTCTTGAACACTGCTTGACACCCATTTACCCGGCGACTTCAGGGGTGAGTCAGCACACCCTGCGCAAGCTTGCGAGCCAAGCGCTAGAGCAATATCTGCCGACGGTGACCGAATGGATTCCGCAGCCTGTAAGAAGTTCGCTTGGTTCCCCACCACTGACCGATGCCCTGGACTATACCCACCATCCCCCCATAGATGCGGACCAATCTGAGCTAGGCGAGGGTCGCCATCCCATGCAGCAACGCCTGGCGTTTGAAGAGTTGCTGGCCCATCACTTGAGTCTACGCAGATTGCGTCAACGCCGTCGCGTTCACACCGCACCGGCGATGCGACCTAAAGGAACGCTACTGCAACGGTTTTACACTGGTCTCAACTTCACATTGACAGGTGCGCAGCAACGGGTGATCGGTGAAGTTATTGAAGATCTTAAGCAATCGACCCCAATGCTTCGACTGATTCAAGGTGATGTTGGATCCGGCAAGACCGTTGTCGCGGCTGCTGCGGTCGCGTGGGCTGTTGAGGCCGGATACCAAGTCGTGATCATGGCACCCACTGAATTGCTGGCAGAGCAGCACTTTGAAGCGTTCAAACAGTGGCTTGAGCCACTCGACGTAAAGGTCGAGTGGGTATCCGGTAGCTTGGGAGCCAAGCAGCGTCGTGCCGCGTTAGCACGAATGAGTGCGGGCGAGAACCACGTTGCCGTAGGAACTCATGCCCTGTTTCAAGCGGATGTAGAGTTTAGCTCGCTGGGACTTGTGATCGTGGACGAACAGCATCGATTCGGCGTTGATCAGCGGCACGCGTTGCGCGAGAAAGGTAGCGACGGTGTTAATTTTCCGCACCAGCTCACCATGACGGCAACACCAATACCACGCACATTGGCCATGACCTTTTATGCCGATTTGGACGTGTCTAGCATCGACGAACTTCCTCCGGGTCGCATGCCCATTGAGACCGTGGTGCTGCCCGATACGCGACGCAACCAAGTGCTCCACCGAGTGCATGCGGCTTGCCGAGAAGGATGCCAGGCCTATTGGGTGTGTCCGGTGATCGACGAGTCTGAACTACTGCAAGTACAGGCAGCCACGGAGACCGAAGCTGCGCTCAAGGAAGCGCTGCCGGAGCTTCGTATTGGTCTGGTGCATGGACGCATGAAGTCTCAAGACAAAGACCGAATCATGTCGGACTTTCGTAATGGTGACATTGAAGTGCTGGTGGCTACCACAGTCATCGAAGTAGGTGTGGACGTGCCCAATGCAAGTCTGATGATAATCGAAAACGCGGAACGTCTGGGGTTGTCGCAGCTGCATCAACTGCGTGGACGGGTGGGGCGTGGCGATGTAAGCAGTTGTTGCGTGTTAATGTATCGCCCTCCCCTATCGAGTCACGCGCGAGTCAGAATGGCGGCGCTGCGCGACACCACTGATGGTTTTGAAATTGCGCGACGCGACTTGGAACTGCGTGGCCCTGGCGAAGTACTAGGAACCCGTCAGACCGGCTTGCAGCAGCTTCGCATCGCAGATCTGGCAAGGGACCGAGGTCTTTTGCCCCAGGTGGAGCAGGCTGCTCGTCAACTTTTGGAGAAATTCCCAGACAACATTAGTCCGTTGATCGAACGCTGGGTCGGCCATGGAGAGAACTATGGTGATGTCTGAGAGCAGACTGATCGGTCGCCTGACGCAATATGGTCTGCTCATACGCCTAGATAAGCCCATCGGTAGCCT
>JAOTYS010000608.1 GCA_029861795.1 Gammaproteobacteria bacterium
GTGCTGAAAGTTCGTCCGCCCATTGTTTTCTCCCAAGCCAATGCGGATCTGCTTGTAGATACGCTCGATCGCGTGCTTACCGAGTTGTAGAGGATCTCAGCGCTGTCTCGATGCGCGCAGACTCGATAAGAGTGATTGCAGTTTGGATAGCTCATATTCAATGGTGTCGAAAGTTTTGGCTGTAACGTCCTCAGAGAGAAGGATGACCATCTGTGACTGACAATCAGCGTCGAGTGTTGGTTGGTATGATCACGGCCGCGGTGTTTTCGTTCGCGTTTATTGTCTTGGCGTATCTATACCTTCCGCTAAAGCTTTCAGCGATGACCAGTGTTGGGGAACGACTATCGTTCGCCCTGCGGTGCGACCTATTGGCGGTGCTTATGTTATTGCTGGGCATTGGGGTGGTGGCGCGGCAACGGTTTTTCAGTACTGATGCAATCGATGGGTCATTCGCAGATAGAGGTTCAAGCCTAGATATCAACGTGCGCTATGTGCAAAACACCACGGAGCAATGTCTGCTTTTGATAGTTGGTCACCTTGTGCTTGCCACCGTCGTGTCGGAAGTCGGCCTCAAGATGATACCTATTTTGGTGGCGTTATTTGTGTTTGCCCGTTTATGTTTTTGGATCGGCTATCATCGCAGTCCGATCTCTCGTGCATTCGGTTTTGCAGCAACCTTTTATCCAACGGTGGGGGTGTTGTTATACGACGCATACCGAGTGCTTCTATAGTGTGGGTAGCGCCGCATTGATCGACCACGATAGTCTTGATAGAGAACGGGTTCCGCGACTCGCTCACCACGTGCTGAGCATAAGTGATCCTGATGCTAGCATTGTCTTTTATCGGGAATGTCTGGGCATGACGTTGGTGGAGCAATTGCAGCCTCGAGGGAGATTCGGCGAGGAGCAACGAATCTTTGTTGGATTTGCAGTGGGGAGTGAGCTACACCAAGACCGCGGAGAGCGTGTATGTGGACAACCATTTACTGTGCTCGAGCTATTGCATCATGGCTCGAGCCATCCAGCCACAGCTTACCGGCCGAGTAAAAAGGATGGCTACTGGAAGGTTGGTGTCACCGTAGCGGATGTGGACCTGGCGCGTCGCAGATTGGAGCGGGCCGGCGTTGATGTCACTGAACCGTTCCAGTTTCTTGATATCGGCTATCTCTGTCACTTGTCAGATCCGGATGGCTATATTATCGAGCTACTACAGCATGACTTTGAGCACAACTATCGACCTTCAAGATCAGATCCGAGGCACAAACTAGGCAGCAAGCCGGCACTAGGGCAGATTACGCTTCGTGTCAAAGATCCTGCGGTGAGTCTAGATTTCTATCAACGTCTTTTGGGTATGCGACTATTGTCACGGCAGGTCGTTAAACCACATCGCTTTACTCTGTACTTCCTAGCCAGCACTGGCGAGCAAACACCTGTTGCTGACTTGGACGCAGTGGAGAACCGCGAATGGCTGTGGAGGCGTCCCTACACTACACTGGAGTTGCAGCACGTTTGGGGGACCGAGCATGGTAGCTTTGAGTATCAACAACAGACGGAAGGCACAACGGGCTTTTGGGGCTTGGGTTATGTAACTCCCCATCTGTCCACACTACTCAGCAAGCTTGAGAGTGAAGCAGTTCCCATTGAGCAACCCCTGGGTTTTGATCCGGGACTACTAACAAACATCGCAGTTGTGCGAGATCCTGATGGCGTTCGTGTGCGTCTCGCTGAAGTATAGGTAGTTCTTGGTCCCGCTAACTACTTGACTATAGTGCGCCCAGAACGCCGTCGAATGAAATGAGCAAGCTGTTCGCAACCTGCCGGATAGGATTAGTGGTCACACTGATATCCATTGGCTATCTGAGCACCGTCCAGATCGATCACCCATTGGTGGAGTCGCTCAACGATAAGGTCAACCATATCGTGGCCTTCTATATTCTGTCGTTCTTCGCTGATTTTTCATTTCCACGGTGGACGTTTAGTTGGGCCAAGGCAATACCCATATTCGCGTACGGAGCTCTGATCGAGATAGTGCAGTTCTATTTGCCGTACAGGACGTCTTCGTTTCTGGATCTGGCGGCGAACGGAATAGGTATTCTGCTATTTGTCCTTGCCATTCCTTGGTTGAGAAAAATACACCTTCTTCATGGTAGGTGGCCCGATAGGTAGCTTGTAATCCTGTGATAGTCGGCAGTGGATTACTCGCGATTCGCTTGTAACGCTAGGGCCGCTTTGGATGTAGGTGCTCGGCCGAGCACGCCGCAGATAAAGCGGGATGCGTTCAGCAAAGTACCCATGTCTACCCCTGTCTCGATGCCAAGCCCATCTAGCATATAAAGCACATCCTCGCTGGCGACATTGCCGGAAGCACCGCGGGCATAAGGACACCCACCTAGCCCGGCAACGGAACTATCAACGGTTGCTATACCTGTTTGCATGACGGCAAAGATATTGCTGAGCGCTTGGCCGTAGGTATCGTGGAAGTGTGCAGCAAGTTTCTCGACGGGTACGATTGAGGCAACCGTGTCAACCATGAGTTGTGCCCTGCCGGGTGTGCCCACGCCTATGGTGTCGCCCAAGGATACCTCGTAACAACCGAGTTCCATGAATCGGGCTGCAACTTCGGCAACTGCATCGGCTTTGATCTCTCCCTCATAGGGGCAACCTAATACACAGGAAACATAACCGCGTATCCGTATGTTGTGCGCAATCGCTTGTTCGCAAACAGGCTCAAATCTCTCTATGCTTTGTTTGATCGAACAATTAATGTTTTTCTGTGAGAACGTCTCCGAGGCCGCGCCGAAGATCGCGATCTCTTCGACCCCGACAGCCAGAGCGGCCT
>JAOTYS010000128.1 GCA_029861795.1 Gammaproteobacteria bacterium
CATTGTATCTGGCGGATCGTGGGGCGGCAATTCTAATTCCTGAGTCCGAACTCACAGAAGAACGTTTGCAACAAACGCTTTCGAACCTGCACCGCGATCGAGCAAAAGCCTTAGCCATGGCGGCCAGATCACGCCGTCTAGGTAAACCCGACGCAACCGTAGATACGGTGCGTATCTGCTTGGAGGCACTCGGTGCGTGATCACGTCAGACACATCCATCTTGTCGGAATTGGAGGCAGTGGTATGAGCGGGATCGCCGAAGTCTTGTTCAACCTAGGTTACCAGGTGTCAGGCTCGGATCTGCAGGATAGTTCAGCGACCCGCAGGCTTCAGAGTGTCGGTGTGACCGTGCACATTGGGCACGATGCGCGACTTGTTCGAGACTGTGATGTGGTGGTGGCATCCACAGCCATCGCTAACGCCAATCCTGAACTCATTGCTGCTTACGACGCAAAAATCCCGGTAATTCCGCGTGCCGAGATGTTGGGTGAGTTGATGCGATTTCGTAAGGGCATTGCGGTCGCTGGTACACATGGGAAGACCACAACGACGAGCTTAGTGGCAAGTGTGCTAGCGCGGGGAGGACTCGATCCGACTTTTGTGGTTGGCGGGCAAGTGAACAGCGTTAACAGTAATGCCCGTCTCGGAAGTGGGGAATACTTGGTGGCGGAGGCCGATGAGAGTGATGCTTCATTTCTGCACCTACAGCCATTGATCGCCATTGTTACCAACATAGACGCTGATCATCTAAGCGCCTACGAAGGAGATTTTTTCCGGCTGCGCCAAACCTATGTCGACTTTCTTTACAACCTGCCGTTCTATGGGTTGGCGGTTATGTGCATTGACGATCCTGTGGTGCGGGAAGTGTTACCCCAAATTCGTAGGCCCATAGTGACTTACGGCGTTAATGAAGAGGCTGATGTCCGGGCGAGCGAGATCGAGCAACATGGTATGCAAATGAATTTTCAGGTTTCTCGCCGGCACACCGCCGAGAAATTGCGAGTCATTCTTGCTGTGCCCGGTGAGCATAATGTGCTCAATGCGCTTGCTGCCATTGCTGTGGCCGATAACTTGGGTGTTCAAGATGAGGCCATTTGCGCAGGGCTAGAGGGGTTTCAGGGCATCGCGCGACGGTTCCAGGTGAGGGGGTTCATTACCATACCTGACGGAGAGGTGCTTTTGGTGGACGACTATGCGCATCATCCCACCGAGATCGCAGCCACCCTCAACGCGGCGTCAGGAAGTTGGCCGGATCGACGTCTTGTGGTGGCGTTTCAGCCACATCGTTATACCCGCACCCGAGATCTGTTAGACGAGTTCAGCCAGGTTCTGGCGGAACAGGGCCCGCTGATCATTACAGCAGTTTATCCGGCAGGTGAGTCACCCATCAGCGGCGCCGATGGACTAGCCTTGTGCCGGTCGATACGCGCACGGGGCTACGCCGACCCAATATATATTGACGATGTGCACGACTTGCCGCGGGCATTAAAGGCAATTATTCGTAATGGGGATGTGATCGTCACCTTGGGTGCGGGTGACATCGGATCTGTTTCCAAGTCAATCGGTGACCACGGCTTGTACACGAGCAACGAAGGTGGTCGCGCATGATGGGTGTGAGAATGAGCTCCGATCTCGAGGACTCGGCGGCACCTGTGCGAGGCCAAATCAGGCTTAATGAACCAATGTCCCGGCATACTAGCTGGCGTGTGGGTGGCCCAGCCGACCGTTTTTTTATTCCGGCTGACGGTGATGACTTGGCTTCGTTCCTGAGTACATCAACTACTTGCGATCACATCGAATGGTTGGGGTTGGGTAGCAATGTTTTGATACGCGACGGAGGTATTCGCGGCACCGTTGTTCATACCCAGAAAGGTTTGCGTGGCTTACAACAAATCGCTCGAGATCGTGTCCGGGTTGAGGCGGGTGTGCCTGGTGCGAAAGTCGCACGCTTCTGTGTTCGTTGCGGGCTTACGGGCGCTGAATTTCTTGCCGGTATCCCTGGAACTATTGGCGGCGCGCTCGAGATGAATGCTGGGGCGTTCGGTGGAGAGACTTGGGAGATCGTAGAGGCGGTACAAACCGTCGATAGGAGCGGACGAACCCAAACTCGAAGTGCTGATGAGTTCATTGTTGGATACCGCAGTGTAAGAAAGCCTGCAGACGAGTGGTTCATTGCTGCTGAGCTCAAACTTGGCGTAGGTGACGTGAGCGAAGGCAAAACTCGAATTAGCGAGTTTTTGGAAAGGCGCGGCGCTAGCCAACCGATCCAAAGCGCCAATGCGGGATCGGTATTTCGCAACCCAGCCGGAGATTACGCCGCACGGCTACTAGAGGAAGCCGGATTAAAAGGCGCCTGTGAGGGGCAGGCCTGTGTCTCTGAACAGCACGCGAACTTCATCATTAATCGGGGTGGGGCCCGTGCTGCGGACATCGAGCGACTCATCGAGAGAATGCGTCGTCAAGTCCTGGTGAGTCAGGGGGTTGCGCTCGAACTGGAAGTCCGGGTGATGGGAGAGCTTGCCTGGGCAGAAGAGGGATTTGAATGATGCATAGCGAGAACAGTTCGCGCCCCGGCCGAACTATCATCGCCGCGCTGGCGCTAGTAGCAATATTGTTGCTGTTGATTTCAGCCGGGACGGACCGGCTGCTGCGCCCTGAGGCGTTCACCATCCAAACGATCCATTTGCGCGGCGAATTCAACAAGGTGGATTCAAATCTGTTGCGTGATGTGATTTTGCCCGCCGCCAGCGGGAATTTCTTCGCTCTTGAATTGAAACAGGTCGAACATCTTGCTGAGTCAGTGGCGTGGGTAGATAAAGCCACTGTTCGTAGACGCTGGCCGAGGGCACTGGAAGTTAGTGTGCAGGAGCACTCTCTGCAAGCCCGATGGGGTGATTCCGCTTGGTTGGACATCGATGGCGACGTTGTGGAAGTGCCGGCGGGACTGGAAGCCACACGCCTGCCACGCTTTGATGGTCCCTCTGGCAGTCATCGCCAGGTGCTCAAGCGCTATCAACACTGGGGTGCATTGCTGGCAGCGAGTGGACTGCGTATTCACGCGTTGACGCTAACGCCGCGAGGTTCATGGTTGATCGAGGTTGCACCACTCTCAGTTGGCCAACGCACTGCTGCCTCAATTGAAGCAAGGGGCCGCGTCTCCTCACAAAGGGCTTTCAGGGTGGTGCTGGGCAAACAAGATCTCGAGGCCCGCATCGCACGATTCGCGCGGGCATTCAGCGCAACACTGTTTCCGCTTAGCTCAGATATCGAACAAGTGGACCTGCGCTATCCAAACGGCTTCGCAGTTAAGTGGAAGCTCAAACAAGGGGGAGATGCTGCGGCATGAGGGGTCGAAAAACGAACAAGAAGGCCGAAGACCGCCTAGTCGTTGGTCTCGACATCGGGACCTCAAAAGTATTGGCGATTGTCGGTGAAATCTCTCCGGCGGGGGAAGTCGAAATCATTGGGGTCGGTCATCATCCCGCTCGAGGAATGAAGAAAGGAGTCGTTGCAAACATCGAGTCGACAGTGCAGTCGATTCAACGTGCGGTAGAAGAAGCGGAGCTGATGGCTGGCTGTCAAATCTATTCGGTGTTTGCCGGGATAGCTGGGGCACACATCAACAGTTTCAACTCTCACGGTGTGGTGGCGATAAGAGATAAAGAGGTGGCGCAAGCCGATCTTGAGCGGGTGATCGAGGCGGCCAAGGCTTTGGCTATTCCGATGGATCAAAAAATCTTACACATCCTGCCTCAGGATTTCATCATAGATCAGCAAGAAGGGATACGCGAGCCGGTGGGGATGAGTGGGGTGCGTATGGAGGCAAAGGTGCACATTATTACTGGAGCCGTAAGCGCCGCGCAGAACATCATCAAGTGCATACGCCGTTGTGGCTTGGAGGTTGATGACATCATCCTAGAGCAATTGGCTTCCAGTCACGCGGTGTTGAGTGAAGATGAAAAAGAGCTTGGGGTTTGTCTGGTAGATATCGGTGGCGGCACTACTGATATTGCAGTGTTCACCGACGGGGCCATTCGCCATACGGCGGTGATTCCTATCGCAGGTGATCAGATAACCAATGACATCGCAGTTGCACTGCGAACCCCGACCCTAGCTGCCGAAGAGATCAAACAAAAGTATGGCTGTGCGCTAGCGCAGCTTGCTAGTAGCGATGACACCATTGAAACGCCGAGTGTGGGCGACCGAGCGCCGCGTAAGTTGGCTAGGCAGACCTTGGCTGAGGTGATCGAACCTCGAATTGAAGAACTCTATGGATTGGCTCAGACGGAACTGCGGCGTAGTGGTTTTGAAGAATTGTTGGGGTCAGGAATTGTGTTGACCGGAGGTAGCTCGAAGATGGAGGGCATGGCAGATCTCGCTGAGGAGGTATTTCACATGCCAGTGAGGATTGGAATGCCTCAATACGTTGGTGGACTCAGTGAAGTGGTCACGAACCCCATCTATTCGACGGGTGTCGGGCTAATACAGTTTGGTTTCAGCAACCGCGGTATCAAGGTGCAGGAAGAAAAGATGGATTCTGGTTTTGGTGCGGTGTTTGCCCGCATGAAAAGTTGGTTTCAGGGTGGATTTTAACTTTGAGAGGTGAAAGCCGATGCGAACGAGACGACGCGAGATAACACGCAAGACTTTTGAATTTAAGTCGATTGGTATCGAGGTGACTGGGCAACAAGATCAACTGTGGAGGATGCGAAATGTTTGAGCTATTAGATACTGTACGGCAGCAGGCAGTTATAAAGGTAATAGGCATCGGTGGAGGCGGCGGTAATGCGGTAGACCATATGGTTGGCTCTCGGATCGACGGCGTTGAGTTCATCAATGCCAACACCGATTCACAGACATTGGGTCGCTCAACTGCAGAGACCATTCTGCAGCTCGGCACCAATCTTACCAAGGGTCTGGGTGCTGGCGCCGAACCTGACATCGGAAGACAGGCGGCTCTAGAGGATCGCGACCGAATCGCGGAGGCACTGCAAGGTGCGGACATGGTGTTTATCACCGCCGGGCTCGGCGGTGGTACCGGGACTGGCGCCGCCCCGATTGTGGCCCAACTCGCCAAAGAGCAGGGAATCCTTACGGTGGCAGTGGTTACCCGTCCATTCCCGTTCGAAGGTAAGAAACGTATGAGCATAGCCGAAGAAGGAATCGAGGCTCTGTCCAAACACGTCGACTCTCTGATCACTATTCCAAACGAAAAAGTCCTGGAAGTTATGGGACGCCAGGCTACACTACTAGATGCATTCGCCCGCGCCAACGAGGTACTGCAAAACGCGGTACAGGGGATCTCTGAACTCATCACCATGCCTGGGTTGATCAACGTGGATTTCGCCGATGTGCGTACTGTGATGTCAGAGATGGGTTTGGCGATGATGGGGTCGGCGGTGGCAAGTGGTGAAGACCGTGCGGCGGAGGCAGCTCGGGCTGCGGTGTCGAGCCCCCTGCTGGAGGATATAAACATATCCGGGGCCCGCGGCATCCTAGTGAATGTGACCGCAGGAGTAGACATGGCTATTGGGGAATTTGCAGAGGTAGGCGATATTGTGCGCGAATTCGCGTCCGACGACGCCACGGTAGTGATTGGCACCGTACTAGATCCTGAAGTGGAGGGTGATTTGCGGGTGACTATGGTAGCCACCGGAATTGGGCGGGGGTTTAGGAAGGCAAAACCCTACAAGGTAGTGCACTCTAGGTCCCCAGTGGCGACTTATGACGATCTGGACACCCCTACGGTGATCCGTAATCGCCGTGGCGGTCAGACGGCTGTGGCGGCCGCAGCGGAGGAGGTCGATACCGAGTATCTAGATATCCCCGCATTCCTGCGCAAGCAAGCGGATTGACAGGCCAGGGAGCGCGTGATGGCGCTCCTCGGAAATCAAGGCTGGGGCCAAGCTGACGGTACACAAATATGTTGAGATCGTGTAGCATTCGCCCGATCTCGGGAAGATGTATGGGGCCAGGGTTGTTGGCACCTCTGATTGACCCGCTCAAGGGGTTTTGCCTGTGCTGGCAAAACTAAGGACAAGAACAAGCAAGTGCGGTCGCATGATCAAACAACGAACCCTTAAAAACGTCATTCGCGCCACCGGCGTGGGTCTGCACACCGGTGAAAAAGTCTACCTCACACTACGTCCAGCCCCGCCAAATAGCGGCATCGTATTTCGACGGGTGGACCTCGAGCCTGCAGTGGAGGTACCCGCACGGCCCGAGAACGTCGGCGATACACGATTGTCGACTTCCTTGGAAATCGATAGCGTCAAGATCTCAACCGTAGAGCATTTGATGTCTGCCTTTGCTGGGCTTGGGATCGACAATGCCTTTGTTGATTTGACAGCGCCAGAAGTACCAATCATGGACGGCAGCGCGGGACCGTTCGTCTTTTTGATTCAATCCGCGGGAATTGAAGAGCAAGGTAGCGCAAAACAATTTATCCGCGTAAAGAAGACTGTCAAGGTCGAAGACGGTGATAAATGGGCACGATTTGAACCCCTGGAAGGATTCAAGGTCTCGTTTGCCATAGATTTTGACCACCCAATATTCAAGAATTCTTCGCAGATCGCATCCGTGGACTTTTCGACGACTTCTTTCGTGAAAGAGATCAGCCGTGCTCGTACTTTCGGCTTCATGCAGGAGGTTGAAGCGTTAAGGGATGCGGGTTTGGCACGCGGCGGTAGCCTGGACAACGTTATTGTGATGGACTCGTTTCATATATTGAACGATGATGGGCTGCGTTACGAAGATGAGTTTGTAAAGCACAAGGTATTAGATGCCATCGGTGATTTGTATCTGCTCGGCCACCCGTTGATTGGCGCATTTCACGCTTATAAGTCGGGCCACGCCCTAAACAATATGGCACTGCGTAACTTGGTAGCTGATCGCGGCGCGTGGGAGTTGGTTTCATTCGAGGATAGCGAGCAAGCGCCCATATCATTCGTGCGCACCGCGCCGGCAACCTAATTGATTCTCACCCGTTTTCGTTAGTTCCCCTGTCCGCTGCTGGCGGCAACGGCACGGCCCTCGGGTACATCTCAGTATCGGCATCACCGTGGTCACCCATTGCCAACCGATCCGGTGCAGCATGCCGACTCAGACGGTTCCAGCGGGTCAGAATCGTGAGCAGGGCTAACCGTCTCAGGTATGAACACTGTATCCCTATCGTGTGTCCTCGCTAACCGGTCTGAGTCTTGAATAATCGAATGAGTCTACGGAGACCGTGCTGATTTCAATGTTGAGCCTTGGATAATCGACTGAGCCGCGGCGGGGGTATACTAGTCGTGTGACCCGGATAATCGACTGAGCCGTTTGAGGGTAGACTTTAGGTCCACATCTTCGATACCCTGCGCCGCTTCTCGTAGCAGATGTCCAGTTTGCCGAGACATCACCGTTTTAGCGATGGTCACTGTGTGTGGGGTGGCCGACTCCTCAGGGAGGACCTTGATCGCTAGCTCGCTGATTTCAAGGTATCCGTGCTCATGAAGAGATTTCAGTATGGAACGAGATTGATGGCGCAACGCGCTGGCCCACACTGATGCGTCTGCCCCGATCAGCAGTCGCCCCGAATCATAATGGATGGGTCGAGCGTGTTTTGCCACAGGATCAGAGATGATCTCGCGCCACGTTTCACGTAACTTGCTGATCTGAGACTTCTGAGTCAGCTTGTCGTTGCGCCAATCGAGCCCTGCGTCGAGGATGGAGGAGAGGCGCCGAAACGCAGATTGCCGCATAACGCTAACCGTTTGCTTGCTGGAGTTGTTTATAGAATGCAGATTATCCTGATACCGGACAAAGATGGCAAAGCAAGCCACCATATTTGCTTAACTGCACGGGTCCTTGTTGGACTCGCAATAGTGTTTTGGTTGATTCTGCCAGTGACCGTCGGCGCTGGTATCTATCAAATGAGCGCACGGCTTAGTAGTCTCCGCGTCACCGAACCGCAGGTACGCTACCAGATTCCTAGCATAGACCCGGCTAGTATTACGTATCTGGAGGATTCTATTCGTACCCAGATGCGCGATATAGACGATGTGCGGCAAACCAGCAAGAGTCATTTCGATACTCTCGGACTTAAGCTTGGCGCACTGCAAGCCCAAATGATGAGAATCGATGCCCTGGGAGCGCGACTGACAACAATAGCGGGGTTACAAGGGGATGACTTCAATTTCGGTGAGCCTCCACCTCTAGGAGGGCCCGCTGCATTGGAAGATGTCAGTGAGCCGCACGACACTGCCTTTTTTCGATCTCTGGAAGATTTGTCACTGCAGGCGAAAGTAAGCTACGCCCAGTTGGGGGTGCTACAAACGCTATTGATGAAACGCGATCTGCAGCGCGAGATCGAGCCTGTGGGATGGCCAACTAAGGGGGGGTGGGTCTCGTCGTCTTACGGTTATCGCAGGGACCCTTTTACCGGACAAAAGACGTTTCATCGTGGGGTTGACATCGCTAATCATCCAAACGCCGAAATCAAGGCGATCGCCGCAGGCATCGCTACTGTGATCCGGGACGACCCTGGTTACGGTCTGCTACTCGAGGTTAACCACGGTGGTGGTTACGCCACCCGTTATGCCCACCTGATGGAGTCAAAGGTGCATGTCGGCGAGCGAGTAGAGAAAGGCCAGGTGATTGGTGTGGTGGGATCCACCGGCCGGTCCACCGGAGCCCATCTACATTTCGAGGTGTTAAAGGAGGGCAAGGCCGTCAACCCAAGGGAATACCTGAAGACTACCAGTTGATAATTGGCGCCATTCGAACCATATTCTTGTTAATGACAGTGAGTCCGGTTATCCCGGATGCTGCTAAGTGGTTAGTGGTGCTATGTGCGCCGGTAGGCGGCACGTATTGTCACTTTAGATCGATTCGACATGCTGCCGAGAACCAGTGACGTTTCTACAACCTGGGCTCATGACAGCTCTCGGGAACGCCTGTTATACACACCATCTGAACCGATATCTCTGCTAGATGTTTAACACTGCACTGAAAAAGGTATTCGGCAGCCGCAATCAGCGTCTTATCAAGCGTATGACTGGAGCTGTTCAGGCCGTGAACGCGCTGGAACCGGAGATCAGTTCGCTGTCGGATGAGGCACTTGCTGCTAAGACCGATGAATTTCGGGATCGTGCTCGGCAAGGCGAGTCGCTCGACCAACTTCTGCCGGAAGCCTTTGCGGTGGTGCGGGAGGCCGCGAATCGTACCCTCGGAATGCGTCATTTTGATGTACAAATTATCGGCGGTATGGTGCTGCACCAGGGGAAGATCGCGGAGATGCGTACCGGAGAAGGCAAGACACTGGTCGCAACCCTGCCTGTTTATCTCAATGCGATCGGTGGGCATCCGGTGCACATTGTGACGGTGAACGATTATCTTGCGCAGCGCGATGCCGCATGGATGGGCAAGATATATGAGTGTGTCGGGCTAAGCGTCGGCGTCATTGTTTCGGGGCAAGATTCTAGTGCAAAGCGTGAGGCTTATTCCGCCGATGTGGTCTATGGAACTAACAATGAGTTTGGCTTTGACTACTTACGAGACAATATGGCGTTTAGCGCCGAGGAGCGGGTGCAGCGGGGGTTGGACTACGCCATTGTGGACGAAGTTGATTCGATATTGATTGATGAGGCGCGTACCCCCCTGATTATCTCGGGTCCGGCCGAGGAAAGTACGGATCTGTACAACAAGATCAATGTGGTGGTTCCGAAGCTGCAAAAACAGGAAAGCGAGGACGGTCCGGGCGACTACACGGTGGATGAGAAAAGCCGTCAAGTCCACCTAACCGAAACCGGTCACGAGGCGGGGGAACAGCTTCTTGAGAAGGCCGGACTGCTACCGGGAGGTAGCAGTCTATATGATGTCGCGAATATATCTTTGCTGCACCACTTAAACGCGGCACTTCGCGCCCATGCACTATTCCAGCGCGATGTTGACTACATAGTACGAGACGGAAAGGTAATTATTATCGACGAGTTCACCGGGCGCATGATGCCGGGACGACGCTGGTCAGATGGACTGCATCAGGCTGTTGAAGCGAAAGAAGGGGTGAAGATCCAACAAGAGAATCAGACCCTCGCTTCTATTACGTTTCAGAACTATTTTCGTCTGTACGACAAGCTCGCAGGAATGACTGGCACAGCCGATACCGAAGCGGCTGAGTTCTACCAGATTTATGGATTGGAAGTGGTGGTAGTGCCGACCCACAAAGCGATGATCCGTGATGATCGGCCAGATCTGGTTTACCGCACCACAAAGGAAAAATTTGACGCTATTTTTCTGGCCATCAAAGATTGCCACGAGCGGGGGCAACCCACTCTAGTGGGCACGGCTTCCATAGAAAGTTCGGAGCATCTCTCTGACCTGTTGAAGAAAGAGGCTATTGAGCATCAAGTACTCAATGCCAAACACCACGAGCGTGAGGCACAAATCATTGCCCAAGCAGGACGACCCGGTACAGTGACCATCGCAACTAATATGGCGGGGCGTGGCACAGATATCGTGCTCGGCGGTAATTTGCAGATGGAGTTAGCCGCCCTCAGCGACGATGAAGCCGCCGCACAGAAAGTTCAGCAGGACTGGGATATCCGTCACCAGCAGGTGGTCAAAGCCGGGGGCTTACATGTGCTAAGCATCGAGCGTAACGAATAACGCCGGGTTGACAATCAGCTTCGCGGACGTTACGGCCGCCAGG
>JAOTYS010000610.1 GCA_029861795.1 Gammaproteobacteria bacterium
GGTTGCGCTGTTGTGCTGGCCCTTAGCGAGCCTTTCTAAAGAAAACGGAGTTCTGCTTCCTCTATTCCTGCTGATAATAGAAGTCTGTTTTTTTGATGATTTATGGGGGAGACTTGCACGGTTAAGTAGACGACAAAAGGTTCTGTTATCAGTATTGATCTTTATGCTAGCAGCGCTACTTTTGGTATTGCTGAATTCGGTTGGTTATATGGACTACAGTGGTAGGAATTTCTCCCTTGCCGAACGACTCTACACACAGCCTCGAGTGCTGTTGGATTATGTCTGGAAGACCCTTTTGCCTACCGGTGTTGACATTGGACTCTATCACGACGATTTCCGGATAAGTAAAAGCTTTTGGGACGTGCGGAGTTTGTTTTGTAGCTTGGTGCTGTTAGTCACGTTAACAGTTTCTCTATTCATACTGAAGAGTAATAAAAACAGGTACTTAGTGTCTGGGATACTGATGTTCTTCAGTGGGCACCTAATTGAAAGTACAGTTTTCCCGCTCGAGATGTATTTTGAGCATCGCAACTACTTACCCTCAGCCGGCTTGTTGCTTTCACTTGTACTGATAGTCGATCGTTTCATGGAAGACCGGGCGGTTCGCAGGGTATTGTCAGTAGCGATACTTTCCTACTTGGCCGTTCTCGGTTACCTGTCTTACGAAAAATCCAAAATCTGGGCGTCACAGGAAGCGATTATCGTAAACACCTACCAGAATCATCCTATGTCGGTCAGAGCTAACCTGGACATGTCTGCTTTGTTGACGCAGCGCGGTGATTTACAAGGTAGTCTATTTGTAAATAGCCAGATCCCGTTGCTCGATCAATTGGAGGCCTTTCGGGCGAAAATTCAACGTTTTTACATCTATTGTGAGCTAGGGAATCACATTCCTGAATCAGAGTACGAGGAACTGGGAAACAGTGTTAGCCTTTATCGTCCGATCGAAATATCCACGGCATTTGGAAATGTTCTGGAAAGCTACAAAAGGCAAAATTGCAACTTCGTTGATATTAAGCGCGTTGCTGATAGTCTGTCGATCTGGGTAGACGGCCAGATTAAACAAAAAGAACTACCTGCCGCAGCCGCATGGCCAATTGAATACTATATCGTCGAATTTCTATTCGCCGCTGGTTATCATAATGAAGCGATGAGCCGGCTAAAGGTCAGCGCAAACTCTGGTAACAGCAAGGCTCGATATTATCTAGAGGAGCTCGAGAAAGTCCAAGAGGGGTGACCAGCATCGGAACGGTTTGCTACTCGTTTGTCTGTCGGCACCTTGTTAGATAGTCTATGCTTAACTTGTCAACACTTGAATGGTTCGGTGTGTAACCTGTCGTTCTTATTCATGAAACAGCTTTCCGCGATCCGTCCAAGCGAGTCCTTAGGTGCGTTGTTCTTCAGGTCTTCCTGTGGAGTGTCTATCGCTACACAAGACACTGTCATAGACTTATAAGACGTTCGATTACTATGAGCGCCAAGGAACTTCAACTCGGATTCTCTCAAGCACACCGCGGTACTGTTTTTAACGCCAAAGCAAGGCTACAGAAGGCAAAGAAGGTAATCGCGATCCTCGAGGATAATCTTGGTGAGCTGAGTCACTTAGATCTGTTGGAGATAGGGAGTGCGGCTGGCTATGGGAGTGAGTATTTTGCGGAGCATTTCCACTATATGGTGGCAGTAGATGTGGACCAGCCTGCTACCCAGCACGCCCATCATAATAATCCTGCCCAAAATCTTTCATACGGAATCATGGATGCTCAGCATCTGGCATTTCCGGATGAGTCATTTGACGTAGTGATCTGTGTACACGTATATGAACATGTCCCAGACGCAAAACGATTGCTAGGTGAGGTGCATCGTCTGTTGCGACCTGGGGGAACTTGTTACTTTGCGGCGGGCAATCGACTGGCGTATATGGAACCCCATTATAAACTTCCGTTATTGTCTGTAATTCCCAAACCGATCAGTCATCTCTATTTAAGATTATTGGGCAGGGGATCGTACTACTATGAAAATCATCGTACCCTATGGGGTTTGAGGAGGTTGGTCAGCTCTTTCGATGTCATTGATTATACGGTGGACATAGTAAAGGAGCCCGATAGATTCCAGGCCATAGACATGCTGCAACCAGGCTCGACAAAGCAAAAGCTATCGCTTCTGTTTCTTAAACTTGCCTACTGGTTGTGCCCCACTTACGTTTGGCTTTTGAGGAAACAAGCCACCAGTGAATGATTCGCTGGAATTATAGTTTAGAGAGTTGTAGCACGAGTTCGAAGATGACGAAGTGCTCTCGCAAAGATGCACGGATCTTAATGACAACACGGAATTTCCCACCGCTCATCGGGGGTATGGAGCGATTGATGTACGATATATACACCGTGTTATCACAGGATTTTCGGGTCGCACTCGTCGGCCCCGATGGCTGTCAAGACTTCGTCGATGACCGTATGCCGTTTGCTGCATGCGCGGTAACCCCCGTGTTTCGCTTTTTGTTCCAGTGCCAAGCGAATACCTATCGCCTGGCGAAGCAGATGCGCCCCCATCTTGTGTTTGCCGGGAGCGGATTGACCGCCCCTATGGCATTCCTTGCGTCGAAAAGAGTCGGCGCTGTCTCGGTATGTTATTTGCATGGCCTAGATATCATTGTTCCGAATAGTTACTACCGGATGTTGTTTCATCCGATTATCCGCCGTGTCGACTGTGTGATCGCGAATAGCCATAACACTAGAAGACTCGCAGAAGACATTGGTGTAGGGTCTGATAAGATTCATATAGTGCATCCCTGCGTTGACCTGCCAACACAATTCTCGGAAAAAAACTGTGTGCAGGAG
>JAOTYS010000609.1 GCA_029861795.1 Gammaproteobacteria bacterium
TACCGGCTGACGGAAGCACCATTGGTGAGTTGATGGTGCGCGGCAATACGGTAATGAAGGGCTACTTGAAAAACGCTAAGGCGACCGATGAGGCCTTCAATGGTGGCTGGTTCCACTCTGGGGACCTCGGTGTGATGCACCCGGACGGCTACATGGAGATCAAGGATCGTTCCAAGGACATTATCATCTCTGGTGGTGAAAACATTTCAAGCCTGGAAGTGGAAGAGGTGCTTTATAAGCATCCCAAAGTGATGGAGGCGGCTGTGGTGGCGAGGCCTGACGACAAGTGGGGGGAAACGCCCTGCGCTTTTGTGACGCTGAGCCCCAATGCTGGAGAGGTGCAAGCCGATGAGATTATTCAGTGGTGCCGCGACAACATGGCACACTTTAAGGTGCCGAAGACTGTGGTGTTCGGGCCCTTACCAAAGACCTCCACCGGAAAAATACAAAAGTTTGTTTTGCGCGAGCAAGCCCAAGCGCTATAAGGCTGAAGGTTTGCTAACCTTGAGTGATGGGGATGTGCCGATCCTGAGACTTCACGCGCTGCAGCCAGGCCCGAATGTACCGGAAACCGGATAGATCAAACCCCCCTTCATCTGCTACGTGCGTATACGCGTACAGCGCAATGTCTGCAATGGAGTAGACGTCTCCCACAAGGTATGACCGATTAGCGAGGTGCTGCTCCATAACTTGGAGTGCGTCGTATCCCTTTTCCTGTTTGTCTTTCAAGGTTAGTTTGCGATCTTCGGTCATCTCCGAATGCAGTAACATGGATCGTGCCACTGCAATGGTAGGTTCGTGGTTGTACTGTTCGAAGAACATCCATTGCAATACTTGGGCCCGTTCGAACTGATCCGTCGGGAGATATACAGTACTGTCAGCGAAATACCACAAGATGGCATCGGACTCGGAGAGGGCTCGGCCGTCGTCGAACTGCAGCGTGGGTATCCGTCCGTTCGGATTGATTGCCAGAAATTCTGGGGTGCGGGTCTCACCTTTGGATACGTCCAATTCGATTCGCTCAAAAGGAATCTCCAGGTGGTTCAAAATTAGACGCACCTTGTATCCATTGCCCGAAGCGAGATAGTCGTACAGTTTTAGCATGGTCTATGTTTAAGCACGATTGGCCAGCTACTCTACGATCTCTCAATAGAGAGCCGCAGCGCAAACGAAATATTTTGATCCGAACTATTAACTGAGCTTATTCATGCGTTCGGTGCGGATAAGTACCCACCGGTAAGTAGGTACTCTTGCGGCCGCTATTCTTCTGGGACACGATGATAGGATCCGTCCGATCCTAGGAATTGCCTACCGTCGTCCCGGTAAAATGTGTCCACACTAGCATCGCGCAGCACCGCCAGCATCTGCGGTATATGCTTGCCGTCATCCGTCAGCTTCTCAATTACTGCGCCAGGATTTAGCGCATCGAGCTGCTGGAAGGGGCCTTGGCGCCAATTGAAACCCCAGCGCATAGCGCGGTCGATGTTGACGATATCATCGGAGATTTCAGGTACCAGATCCGCCGCATAACACAGAGTCCCTCCCATGACATCCCACACGAATCGCCCGTGAGTATCTTCGCCAAATATCAGCGAGCGGTAGTCAAGATGGCTATCATCAAGTGTGACTTCATGAGCCGTACGCCACTGCTGCGAAGTGAGATCGAATACTTCCTTGAGCTTGCCACCGTCGTCCAGTTTAGTAACGCGATAGAAACCGCCGCCTGTCTTACGTCCTAGTTGGCCCCGGTTCAGCATTTCCTGTTCGGGTGCCGGAAGATTGTTATATGCACGCCCAATATCATTGGGGGGCAAGTTGCTGTCTAAGTTCTTGGCCACGAGGTCCATTACATCGAGGCCGATTAAGTCGATAAGGCCATAAAGTCCCGTTGGCGGCAATCCGACTGGTTTAGACATCAATGCGTCGATAGTTTCAACGTTGAGACCGTCATCAAGCGCAGCCTTCGCCTTATGTAAGCCGGAGAGCATCCAGAAGCAACCGATTCGGTTACCGATAAAATTCACAGTGTCTTTACCGTGAACGACACCTTTTCCCAAAGTCTCTTTGCAAAACTTTGCCAAAGCGTTGGTAACATCCTGCGACGTTTCTTCACCGGGCACTAATTCCAACAGCCGCATGACTTTCACTGGATTAAAGAAATGGGTGACGGCGATGTCTTTGCGTAACCGATCGGGCATACCCTGAGTAATTGCTCTTAGCGGGATTCCTGAAGTATTTGTACTGACCACTGTACCTTCCCGGCGAGTCTTCTCCACGCGCTTGAACAGGTTGCGCTTGGTCTCCAAGTCCTCAACTACAGCCTCGCACACCCAGTCGTATTGCTGGATCTTGTCCAGGTCGTCGTCGAAATTTCCGGTGCTAATAAGCTTGGCTTTGTTTGCATCATCCAGGGCCGGCGCACGACCCGATTGCATTCGTTCCAGCGCCTTGTCCGCGGCCTCATTCGATATATCGAGCAGTAACACATTGCAGTCAGCCTGTGCACACGCAGCCGCGATACCGGAACCCATGGTGCCAGCGCCCAGCACGGCGACGGATTTGATCTCTCGTTGTGGGTTTGCAGTTTCTGCACTCACCTGCGAATCTCCTTTGCCAAAGTGAAGATAAGGTATATCCAAACAAGCTCCAGTAGGCGCTCATCGCGTCACTCGAACGATGCATTCGAACGGCACCGGGATTTTACCTGTGAAAGTCAGAAATATCGCAGTATTTTACCGACTCATGTCCGCGTCTCTGCATACCTAGGGATTGGAAGTTAGGCTTAGATCCTAATGCCTCGGGCGATAAAGTTGTTGAAGGGCGTATTGAACCGT
>JAOTYS010000129.1 GCA_029861795.1 Gammaproteobacteria bacterium
TTCTCGATCAGCTTGTGCACTTGCGGTGTATTAAACTCGCCTAATACCTGATAAACGATGCGCCCGTCGCCGTCGACCAGAAAGGTGGCGGGTGTGAGTCTTACTTCACCGAAGGCGCTGGCCACCTGATTGTCGAGATCCAACGCAATCCTATACGGCACTTCTCTGTGCTTGGAGAATTCGTACACCTGGGCGGGCGGATCGTAGGCCATAGCCACTGCGATGATCTCGAAGCCTCTGGGTTGAAACTCTTCATACAGCTCAACGAGATGTGGGACCTCGCTCTGACAACCTACACAGGTGGTTGCCCAAAAGGTAACCATTACTGGTTGGCCGCGTAGATCGTCTAACTGAAGCTTCTGACCGTCAAGTAAGGTGAGTTCTACACTTGGGGCGCGACTCGCGCCTGTGTCCGATGACCACACCACTGCCAGGGTTGCGACCAGGACGCAGGTAATGACCCCAATGCCAAGTTCTCGTAGTTTCATAAATTGCGTATTGGAGCTCTGGTGACTGTTTTCTATGCTCAGTTCGAATCTTCGGCGATCGATTGCGCTTTGGTTGCTGCTATTGTAGATGGTTCCTTTGCGCCGAACCATCCTCTGATACGGCTCGCTACGCGTTTGACACCTCGCCAAATCTTGGGCGCTAACCAGATCACCAATGCGATGGCGCCAATCAACGCGATAATGAATATCACTGGGTGATTCAGGGCGGTCCATAGCCCGGCGACGACTATTACATCCTCTCCGATCGAGATCGCGATGTTACTGAAAGGTTCAGGCGAGGTATTCACCAAAACTCGAGATCCGGCTTTGGTGAAATGAGTCCCGGCAGCCAATGTGCCGCCAAGTACGAGCCCAACCAATTCCGCCTCAGGACCGAGTTGTCCAACCATACCTGCTGCTAGCAACGCTCCCGCTGGGATACGGATGAAACTGTGCAATGCGTCCCAAGCACTGTCTACCCCCGGCACTTTGTCGGCGAAGAACTCGACGCAATACATGAATGCAGCGGCGATCATCACGGCTGGGTTCTCAAGTATTTGTAAATCGGCCGGTAATTCCATGGAACCGGTATTGCCGAGAAAGCCCAGCATGAGTATGGCTGCGTACAAGTTAATGCCGCTAGCCCATGCCACGCCCATAGTGGCAGCGATGACGGTTACCGTTTCCATGTTTTCCTCAGCGATATTTAGTGGCGACTGATGGCACTATATTAACTGAGAGCTATTGATTGCAACTTGTGTAGAGTGTGATTTCGGCTCAGTATCACGAGCCTCGGGGAGAAACAACTCCAGCAAGTCGTTGAGGAAACGAAATCCCAATAATGTGGGGTAGATACGTCCCGGAGTTCTGATCAGCAACTGGCGCCTCTCGGCTTGTGTGACCGGTCGATCGATCAAGCTGATAGGAAGCCCGGTGTTGTGCTGAAACAATGGCGTGGCGAAACCGTCGCATAAGCGCAACCCATTCATCATGAATTCCAGTCCTACTTCGGTGCGCTCTAGACGTCGCTCGATTCCCAGACCCTGCGCTGTGCTCGCTATTGCCATGTATTGCCTCGGATGTTTGGGCTTGTGTACGCGCGAGATGCCGTGGGCATCGGTTATCTTGCTGTGGGCGCCGGCGCCGATCCCAAGATAGTCTCCGAATGTCCAGTAATTGAGGTTGTGGAGGCACTGTCGTCCGTCCTTGGCATACGAAGAGACTTCATATTGCCGGAATCCGGCATCTGCGAGTGTCGCCTGAAGCGTGCATTGCATGTCCCAGAGTGTCTCATCGTCGGGCAATGGCGGCGGATTTTTATAGAAGTATGTGTTGGGTTCGATAGTGAGTTGGTACAGTGAGATGTGTGTCGGACCCAACTGCAGCGCAGTATTTAGATCCGCTAACGCATCTTTCGCATCCTGATGTGGTAATCCGTACATCAAATCAACATTAAAGTTGGAAAATCCCGCCTGTACCGCTGCGTGACCGGCGCGCATGGCGTCGTCTGCACCGTGAATGCGACCGAGTGCAATCAACTTATTCGGTTGAAAGCTTTGCACCCCTATGGAGAGGCGATTAACGCCGGCTTCTCGATATCCCTTAAAACGATCTATCTCTACCGTTCCAGGATTGGCTTCGAGCGTGATCTCTATGTCCGGCGCACATGGCAGTCGCACCCGAATTCCGCCCAGCAGTGCGTCGATACTTTCAGGTGCAAACAGGCTGGGGGTACCACCTCCGATGAAGATTGACGTGAGGGATCTATCTTGGGCGCGCGGGAGGTAGTGCTCTAGATCCCGCAGCAAAGTTTCGATGTAGTGCGCTTCGGGTAGTGTGTCGGTGAGTGCATTGGAGTTGAAGTCACAATACGGACATTTTTTCACGCACCACGGCAGATGAGCATAAAGGGCAAGCGGTGGCAGCGTAGCGAATGAGTGCATAGAGTTTGCTTAGCGTTTTCGGAAAGTATTGTGGGCTCAGCTCAACAAGGCTCGCCTGGGTGACTGATACGTAAAGTCACTTTGGGAGATGATGACTGTCATCTCGTCTACACTGAAAACTGCATCCCAGCATGCCCATTGATGAGTCATGTGCGATGGTTCCCATAGGCTAATATGGTGACTTAGAGCTGCTGATGCAAGTTCGATGAGCTTGCAACGACCATCGAGAATCAGTAGTGTGTTTTCCGCACGCTAATGGATTATGACGGTCAAACGAATCGGATCACAGAGACAATTTTGCGGCGGGAGTGCTCATGTATATCGCCTGTCTTGATTTGGAAGGGGTGTTGGTCCCTGAGATCTGGATCAACGTTGCCGAACGTACAGGTATTGAGGAGCTGCGTGCTACCACACGCGACTTTTCCGACTACGATGAATTGATGCGCCACCGACTTGGTCTAGTCGATCGGCATGAATTGCGTTTTGCGGACATCAAAGAAATTATCGACTCACTAACGCCATTGCCGGGCGCGCTAGCATTTCTCAACTGGCTACGGGAGCGGTGTCAGGTGATCATACTGTCTGACACATACTATGAGTTCGCCGATAGGCTAATGCGTCAGCTAGGTTGGCCTGCGCTATTTTGTCATCGATTAGAATTAAGTGAAGATGGACGTATCGTTGGCTACCGCTTGCGTATGCACGACCAGAAGCGCGCTTCGGTAGCAACCCTGCAATCCTTGGATTTTCGTGTGCTGGCGGTGGGCGATTCGTACAATGACACAACAATGCTTGGCCAGGCCGATGCGGGTATTTTGTTTAGACCACCGCAAAGTGTGATCGAAGAGTTTCCCCAATATCCGGTCACCAAGAATTATGATGAATTAAGCGCCGCAGTGCTGATGGCAGCGGCTGAGTTTGGCTTTGCCGAAGAAGAGACCCGTATCCCGCACGCCCACAACCTCAAGCTAGTCAAAAAGTAGGCGCGTCCACGCGTTAATCACCTCGCCGCAACCGTTGTAGCAGTCTACGATCACGCTTAGTAGGCCTGCCTTGGCTGTGGCTCCGCTGGGTGGCGTTAAACCGAAGCAGGCCGGCCACCTTCTCCCGTTCAGCGATGCTTTGTTCGGTTTCGGTGTAAAGTCCTTGAGCTGCAGTAGCACTCATCCTTCTTGTAGATGTGGCGCCGACAATCAATTGTTGCCGACAAGGACCTTTTCGAATAGTGAGCTCGTCTCCAGTGCTGATCGTTTTTGATGGTTTTGTCTTTGCACCGCCCAGCGTAACCTGTCCCGCATTGATCGCTTCAATCGCGAGCCGTCTGGTTTTAAATAACCGTGCGGCCCAAAGCCATTTGTCGAGCCGCATGCTTTCTTTCTTTTGTTTGGTCTGATCCATGGTCACTAATGTCGATAGAGTGTAGAGCGTGTGCAAATTAAACTGCCTTGGGTGTAGGATGAACATCCATCGAATCAGCTGTAGACCTGCAGTAAGTCTGTTGTCGCCAGGCCGGCGAAACAACCCGATTAAGTCTTTGCCGGCCCAACGTGTGAGAGGAGCGTAGTATGTTATTGCCTGTCTGTCTTCATAAATCGATATTCATAGCGGATTTTCCTCCTATTCCAAGTAACGCGTGCCAAAAGAAGATGAAACACATTGCGCTAACTGTGCTTGTCAGTTTCTTCCTATGGATGACGTTGATGGGGAACGCATCGGCGGATCAAGCCACACGTGTTGCAATCATCCAAGATGGGCCCTATCAACGTAGCGAAGATTTTAAGCACCTGCTTGAGCAGGAAATCCGAGAGCTTGTGGGGGGCGAGTTCGACGTGAGATTTCCCGAGCGCCTTCAACGCGATGCAGGATGGAGCGCCGAAGGTGCTGAACAAGCTGTGGGGGGGGCGCTGAGCGATCCAGAAGTTGATATCGTTGTCGCTATCGATCCGCTCGTTTCCCAGGAATTAGCACAGCGAGGGCCCCTACCCAAACCTTCTATCGCAGCAATCATCATTGATGCGGATCTGCAAGGACTGCCCGTGGATGACGGAACCAGCGGTGTTCGCAATCTAAATTATCTTGCCCAGTTCAAGAATACCGAGCGTGATGTTGAAGTTTTTCGACAGCTCGTGTCTTTCGATAAGCTCGCGGTGCTCGTAGATAAGGCCATCATGCAGGCGATGCCGCAGCTCGAGGAGAAAGGTCGACTCATTGCAAAAGAGAACGGAATTGATCTTCACATAGCTCCAGTATCCGACTCGGCAGACGAGGCCCTTGCAGCGATTCCCGCAGATGCGCAGGCCGTTTATGTCACACCGCTACAACGATTTTCACAACTGGAATTTAACAAGCTGATTGATGGCTTGATTGCCAGGCGGTTACCTAGTTTTTCGTTGTTGGGGCGACAGGATGTAGAACGAGGCATACTCGCAAGCGCGTCACCGGACACGTCGGATGCGAAGAAACTCGCCCGGCGCATCGCACTCAATGTACAGCGCATCCTCTTCGGCGACGACCCGGGACGGTTCAAGGTCGCCTTTTCTCAGGGGGAACGCTTGAGCATTAACATGGAGACCGCGCGCCGCATTGGGTTTGCGCCGACGTGGCGTTTTTTGACGGAGGCGGAGCTGATCAATGAGGAGCCCGAAGGGCTAGAACGTACGCTGTCGCTCAGTAAAGCAGTCCGCGAGGCGGTCACTGTCAATCTTGATCTTTTGGCGTTCGATCGTACCGTGGAGGCAGGCTTAGAAGAAGTAAAGAAAGCGGAGTCTGTGCGGTACCCGCAACTCAGTGTCGATCTGCGGCAAACGCGACTGGATGAAGACAGTGCCAAAGCTAGTTTCGGTGCGCGCGCAGAGCGTTTGACCAGCGCCAACGCTTTCGTGGAGCAGCTTATTTATTCTGATCGGGTTAACGCAAATGTGGATATACAACGCGATTTGCAGACTTCGTTGGAGGAGGATCGTGATGGGCTCAGGCTTGACATCGCGCTGGAAGCCTCAGTCGCCTACTTGAACCTGCTGGTGGCAAAAACGCTCGAGCGAATCGAAACTGTCAACTTAAAGATTACGCGCTCCAATTTGGAGCTTGCTCGAAACCGCCTATCAATCGGCACGGGGAATCCAGCGGAGGTGTTTCGTTGGGAGAGTGAGATCGCCAGTGATAGGCAGGCGCTAATCGACGCGAGATCCGTTACCGACCAAGCAAAAGTCTCGGTGAACCGAATCTTGGACAGACCCCTGGAAGAGCCGTTTTCCACTGAGGAGGCGACACTAGATGATCCAGAGCTGATTATCAGTCAGCCTAAGGTGTTCACCTACACGCGCGATCCAATCGTCTACGCAGTGTTTAGGGATTTTATGGTCAAGGAAGCCCTAGCGGCTGCGCCGGAGTTGCGCAGTCTAGACGCCACCATCGCCGCGCAGGAACGCACGCTGCAATCGGCTAAGCGTTCCTTCTGGTCACCGGATTTGGCAGTAGCCGGTAGCACTACAGAAAGAATATCCGAAGGTGGCATTGGAGCAGACGCCCTACCGAGAGACGACACTGAGATTCAGGTCTTGTTTACGGCTTCTCTGAGCGTCTTCGAGGGCGGAGCCAAGCGTGCCGCCGCACGCCAGGCTCTTCAAGACCTTGAGGCCTTAAAGACGCAACGGGAGGCAATCGCCCAACGGATCGAAGAAAATGTGCGTAACGCGATGCAGCAGGCGGGCGCTTCTTTTGCCGGTATTCGGTTGTCCCGTGAGGCCGCCGAAGCAGCAATCAAAAACCTCGATCTGGTTACAGATTCTTATTCACGGGGTGTGGTCTCCATCATCGATTTGCTTGATGCCCAAAATGCGGCGTTGGTGGCGGAACAAGGGGGGGCAAATGCTGTGTTCGACTTTCTGATCGATTTGATGCGGGTACAACGATCGGTAGGGGAGTTTGACTACTTTCTGTCCCCACAACAGAAAGACGATTGGATTAAGCGGCTAGAGGCCTTCTTTCAAGCGGTGGATGTGGAGGTGCCCTTACAGTGATTTAATGGATCGCGTGACGCGTTGAACAACCGGTCCGTCACAAGAGAGAAGGAGCTTAGGCGATGCAATCAGTTTCAATCAAAGCATTGAGCATGGTGCTTGCAGCGCTTGGCGTCGTTACGGCGTGTTCGAAAGAGGAGCCCATAGAGGAAGTTATCCGACCGGTCCGATATATCGACGTGAAGGAGACACCGGCGGCCCAGACTCGAACTTTTGCGGGCACTGCGAAAGCAGGGGTAGAGGCTAATTTGAGCTTCAAAGTGGGCGGAACGGTTCAGCGTGTACAGGTCAAAGTTGGCTATCCGGTGTCAAAAGGCACTCTCATCGCTGAATCGGATCCCGCGGATTTCGAACTCAAGGTCGAAGAAGCCCAAGCCGGGCTTGCACAAGCACGGGCGGAACAACGCAATGCCCAGGCGAACTACGAGAGAGTCCAAGGTCTTTATGAGAATAATAACGCCTCTCGCAGTGATTTGGATACCGCCAGGGCCGGCGCCGAATCGGCCAGCGCCTCGGTGCGTTCCATCGGTAAACAGCTCGAACGGGCGCGTGCACAACTCGGTTACACCCGCCTGACCGCCAAAGATGACTGTTCGATCGCAACTGTGGATGTAGAAGTAAACGAGAATGTGTCTGCTGGTCAACGTGTCGCGATGGTGACGTGCGGTGGTGCGGCTGAGGTGGAAGTCGGTGTGCCGGAAAGTGTCATCGGCAGGATTGTCGTATGTGCCCAACATCTTCTTTCCTCCGTCCGGCCGCAATTTTTTTAAGGCAGAGTTTGAGTTGCCTATCGGTACCTCTATCGAGACGACGGAGGCCATGGTCGAAGACCTGGAGCGGTTTCTCAATGATCTGAAGCAGCAAGCAAACGCGGAACAAGGGTTGGTCAACTGGGTCAGCTACATCGCCAATGGGGGTCCGCGCTTTGTGTTGCAACACACTCCTGAACCTACCAGCCCTCACTATGCCTTAATGGTGATCAATACCGTGAAGCTCGACGATATTGACGACGTGATCGCACGACTGGAGGGTTATTCCACGGTCCTTGGCCTAGTGCCGCTCTACCTGGGCGGCGGTCCGATGTGGGATCCGATGGCGGTGGCAATTATGTTTGGCCTAATTTTCGCCACACCGCTGACCCTGGGGCTAGTGCCGGTGCTGTACTCCTTACTCTTTAAGGTGTGTTACAAAGGATATGCCTACGAGCCTGTTGCTGTGGGGGTATAAGTCCGTTCGTCTGGAAACATAGGCGGGTCATCCGTCGGACGGCTGGACCGTTGTTGTCAGAAAGCGTATGCTAGAATCTACATAGGCAATAAGAATCATGACCTTCCTACGCTTTCAGATTTTGATTTGTGCATTGTGGCTCACGTCAGCGGCCGCGCATGCCCTGGAAACGGTTGACGGCGAGATTGGCCTCACATTGTGGCCTAATGAGTTTCGGACCAATGCCCTTGGCGTAGGGCATAGCGATGGTGCATTGAGCAGTTTTGGCCAGGCCTGGTGGTCTCAGAAATGGGGAATTCGAGGGGGCATGTACCGCTCCGACTTGGATGACCTGGAGATAGAAGACGCTCAATATCTGAACTTCGATGTAGAGCGACGGCTGTTCTCTCCCGCGGACGATACCTTTTTTGCGATCGGACTGGGAGTGGAGGATATCGACCTTGGACAAGGACTGGACAGCAGGGGTGCCCGCTTTACCCTGGACGGGCGCGCCGCGCTATTCGGCAGGCTGTCGCTGTACGGCCAGGCGGCTTGGTATCCATCTATGGAGGACGTATCCGGCTTCGACGATATCGAAGGCCGGGAGTTCCAAGCCGGAATATCCTATGACCCGGCTCCTTTCTTTTCGCTACGCGCGGGCTTTAAGACAATTAGATTGGATTTTACGGATGGCGACGGTCTGAATAACTCCTCCGAGTCTAAAGGATTCCACCTCGGCGGTGGACTACGCTGGTAGAACGCCGATCCTTCTTGCTTTACCTTCCGTTTTGTGCCGACCGAACCGGCGAGCATGCTACTAGCTAGAGTAGCAGGCTGCATCGTTGTTTTGTGCAGTATGCTTCCTCTGTCTGTTGCACGCTCAGATGTGGAAATACAGGTTCAATACAAGGCGTTGCACAAGATGCTCCACCAGTACGTTTTTACTGACAGCGGCCGTCACTACATGCAAGGCAGTCGCAGCACGCCCTGTGCTTATGCCTTCTTGTCAGACCCAAAGCTTAACGCGCGCGCCGACAGATTGGTTATGGTGGCAAAGTTCGACGGACAGGCGGGGGTGCTGGTGAACGGAGAATGCGTTGGATTGGGTGATACCTTTCCAGTCACTCTCAGTGGGGTACCTGTTTATCAAAACGGCGTGTTGCGGTTAGACAAGATGACCATGGAAGTGCCTGATCAGGCTTATGCCGATTTGGTCCGAAGTTTTGTCCAAGGGCCCCTCGCCCAGAGACTACGCTATCCTTTGTTGGCAGAGTTAAGAAAAATGCTCGTGGAAGTCAACGCCGGCTCGCCCTACCGTATTGGTCTGACCGAGCTGCAGGCAGGCACAATTGTCTTAGGGCAACAGGCGATGACGGTGCATCTCGGCGTCAACATAATTGTCGATTGATCCGGCATACCCAACACCAATCTTCGGCGCTCCATCAGCATCCCCGTTGTAGCTTTAACAAGAGTATTGTTCATTATATCAATGAGTTAGGGATCTTCCCTATCTTAGGTAGCGGTACGGTGTCCACAACAGCGCGCTGTCATGCTTCTCTAGAGGCACCCTTTTCGATTATGCTTGAGCCATAGGTGGGGTGATGCCTTTGCGCGGCAACACTCTTGAGAACATAGCTCCGATAAAGGAGAGCGCAGAGGATGGTGTTAACGGCAACCGCAGGCGTGCTGCGGCAAATGCACGTGTTCCGTGGACTGTGCGATGACGATTTAAAATCTTTGGCAGATCTTTGCCGGTGGCGAGAGTATTACACCGGTGATCAGATCATTCTTCATGACGATAGGTCTACCGATATCTATTTTGTCGCCCGCGGTACAGTGCGCGCCACTATCTATTCTTCTAATGGGAAAGAGATTGTGTTGCGGGATTTCACCAGCGGCGAGATGTTTGGTGAATTGGCCGCAATAGATGGCGAACCACGATCGGCACACGTGATCGCGATAGAGAACTGCTTGATCGCGTCGATGACCGCAGAGGTGTTTCAGAAAGCGAGAAGGAAGTTCCCTGAAATGACAGAAGCGACTATGAAGCAGTTGACGCAGCAAGTTCGACGTCTTTGTACACGGGTTTTCGAATTTTCTGCATATTCGGTCAACAAGCGCATCCGAGCGGAACTGTTACGGTTGGCGACGGGGCATAAGGAAAACGGAAGCGTCATGGTTATCTCACCAGTGCCTAAGCACGCGGACATAGCCAGCAAAGTGAGCACCCATCGAGAGGCGGTAACTCGCGAACTCAAAGAGCTCGAGCAAATAGGGGTGATCGAGCGCTCGAAAGATCAACTCATCATTCGCGATCCGGACAGGCTAGCGAAAATGGCCCAGGAAGACCTGATCGGCTTGTGACAGCGATTGGGTTGGTCTAGAGTTTTCCTTCCCAGGTTCACCCATAACGCCACTGGCTAGGACTACAGTTGCGCTTTTGACAACAGGCCAAGGCAGGCATGGGTCAAACCAATGCGCAGTGCGAAGTTGCCGACATTCTGTGATGAATCATATCGACCCCATTCGTGATCGCTTTCAACGCTATCAACCAAAGATCATTGGCGCGGGCGATTGGCGCCAAGCCGCAGTGGCATTGACGCTTCGGCACAACGATGGATACATTGAAGCGTTACTCATCGAGCGCGCTCATCATAAGGACGACCCGTGGTCTGGGCACATGGCATTTCCCGGCGGTGGTGTGGAACAGCAGGACGCAGACCCGCGTGCAGCGGCGGAGCGGGAGACCCTAGAGGAGGTCGGTATCGAACTTGAAGGTGCGGAATGGTTGGGCAGGTTGGATGATCAACGAGGGCGTGCCCAGGGTGCGAACTTAGATCTGGTGATTTCCGCGTTCGTGTACTTTTTGTCCGAGTCCGTTGAGGCGTCGCCAAATCATGAAGTGCGAGCAGCGCTGTGGGTGCCGTTAAACACCATGTTGGATCCCACGCGTCACGTGCGCCAACGATTCTCCGCTCACGGCGATGATTTGTATCCTGGAATCAGGGTCAGCCATTC
>JAOTYS010000130.1 GCA_029861795.1 Gammaproteobacteria bacterium
GGAAGCACTGATGAACATCGTCGATCTTGATCAAGCAAAAACTCGAGAGCTCAACGAAAAGCTCCATGCCATCAACCCCAGCGATAACGACAAGGGTTGGACAGTTTCGCACCCTCGCGGTAAGCACGCGCTGGCCGTGGGTTTAACCCAGCCCGCCGAAGTCACTGTCGATGGACACGTTGGTTATTACTGCGCCGGGATGAACAAAGAGGCCTGCATAGTGGTAAACGGCAACGCGGGTCCAGGCGTGGCCGAGAACATGATGTCCGGTCTGGTGCGGGTTAAGGGTAACGCATCGCAGTATGCCGGGGCGTCAGGGCACGGCGGCATGTTGGTGATCGAAGGGGACGCCAGCGCGCGTTGCGGCATTTCCATGAAGGGGATAGATATTGTGGTCGGCGGTTCGGTTGGACACATGAGCGCCTTTATGGCGCAGAAAGGAAACCTAGTAGTGTGTGGGGATGCAGGCGATGATCTGGGGGATTCGATTTACGAAGCGCGGATATTTATCCGCGGTGAGGTTAGCAGTCTAGGGGCGGATTGCATTGAAAAAGAGATGAAACCTGAGGATGTCCAAGCGCTTCGCGCCTTGCTCGCGACGGCGGAAATCGATGCGGATGTCAAGGATTTTCGCCGCTATGGGTCTGCCCGAAAACTTTATAACTTTATCATCGATAACGCTGATGCCCTCTGACACCAAAAAGAAACCATCGGTCGATCCGCGCGCGTTGCGCAGATCAGCAACATTTCCGGAGCATGTCCTTGCCGAGATTCACCGCGCCGCAGATCAAGGGGTGTACGAAATTCGAGGGTTCGGTGCAAAACGCGGTTTGCCAACTTTCGACGACTTGGTTTTCCTAGGCGCATCCATGTCGCGATACCCGCTGGAGGGATATCGCGAACGTTGCGACACCGGTGTGGTTCTGGGTACACGTTTTTCCAACAAGCCCATCGAACTAAAAATACCAATCACCATCGCGGGCATGAGCTTCGGCGCGTTGGGTGCAAACGCCAAGGAGGCTATCGGTAGGGCCGCCACTGAGATGGGTACTAGCACCACCACCGGCGATGGGGGTATGACGGACGAGGAACGGCTGTCATCCAAGATTTTGGTCTACCAAGTTTTGCCGTCTCGTTACGGACTCAATCCCGATGACATCAGACGTGCAGACGCCTTGGAAGTGGTGGTGGGCCAGGGCGCAAAACCAGGCGGCGGCGGTATGTTGCTAGGTCACAAGATCACAGAGCGAGTTGCAAAGATGCGTGACTTGCCGGTGGGGATTGATCAACGCAGCGCTTGCAGGCATCCGGATTGGACCGGTCCTGACGACCTTGAGATCAAGATTCAGGAGCTACGCGAGATTACCGACTGGCAGATACCGATTTATGCAAAAGTCGGTGCCACACGTGTCAGTTATGACGTGGCCCTCGCGGTCAAGGCGGGCGCGGATGTCATTGTGGTGGATGGAATGCAAGGCGGCACAGCGGCAACACAGGATGTGTTCATCGAACACGTTGGTATTCCAACTCTGCCCGCGGTGCGTCTGGCGGTGCAAGCGTTGCAGGAACTGGATATGCATCGCAAGGTACAACTAATAGTGTCCGGCGGCATTCGCAGTGGGGCCGATGTGGCCAAGGCGCTGGCCTTAGGCGCCGACGTGGTTTCCATCGGCAGCGCCGCCATGGTGGCACTTGGCTGTAACAAACCAGTCTATGTTGAGGACTATCACAAGATTGGCACTGAGCCAGGATATTGCCACCATTGTCACCTGGGTCGTTGCCCTGTTGGGATTACCACGCAAGATGCGGATCTAGAAGAGCGACTTAGGCCTAAGCAGGGCGCTAGGTGGTTGCGAAACTATCTGGCGACAATGGTTCTCGAGTTGCAGACCTTGGCGCGGGCCTGTGGCAAGAGTCATGTATTGAACCTTGAGCCCGAAGATCTTGTTGCTCTCACTGTAGAAGCGGCCGCCATGGCTCAAGTACCACTGGCGGGCACCGACTGGATCCCGGGCCGCAGCAACTATTAATACCTGGCCGGCAGCGGATACTCGAGAGCGCGGGTGGCTTGCCCGTGCAATAAGCAATTCATAAAGACGCTTTAAACATCGAAGAAGGGGAGGACATATGGCGACTAAGAATCTCGCAAGAATAGCGAAGGAAGATGGTATTGAATATTTTCTGATCAGCTTCGTTGACTTGTTTGGTGTGTTGCGCGCCAAACTTGTCCCAGCGCGTGCTATTGGCGACATGCAAAGAGATGGCGCTGGGTTCGCCGGTTTCGCTACATGGTTGGACATGACCCCTGCAGATCCCGACATGTTTGCCGTGCCGGATCCAGACAGCCTTATTCGACTGCCGTGGAAGCCACAAGTGGGTTGGCTTGCTGCAGATCTTTGGATGGGTGGCAAAGAAGTCGAGGCGTCGCCCCGTGTGGCCCTTAAACGACAGATCGAGAGAATGTCCAAAAAGGGATACCGAATGAAAAGCGGCGTGGAATGCGAATACTTTTTGATATCACCCGATGGAAGGTCGATCTCCGATGAATACGACATCCAGGATAAGCCCTGTTATGACCAGTCTGCACTAATGCGTCGCTATGACGTCATAAAAGAAATCTGCGACGGAATGATCGAGCTCGGTTGGGGTCCGTATCAAAATGATCATGAGGATGCCAACGGACAGTTCGAGATGAACTGGGATTACGACGACTGTCTAGTCACTGCGGACAGGCATGTGTTCTTCAAGTATATGGTCAAGTCCATCGCCGAGAAGCATGGACTGCGCGCGACGTTTATGCCAAAGCCGTTCTCCACTCTCACTGGTAATGGCTGTCATGCCCACGTTTCGGTGTGGGATAAGACCGGAAAGAAGAATCTATTTCTAAACAAGTCGGACGAGATGGGACTGTCAAAACTCGCCTATGGTTTTCTTGGCGGTATAATCCATTCGGCGGACGCGTTGGCCGCAGTATTCAACCCGAGTGTTAACAGCTACAAGCGAATCGACGCAACTGTGACCTTGTCCGGTGCAACATGGTCGCCCAATGCCATCAGTTACTCTGGAAACAACCGCACACACATGGTGCGTATCCCAGATCCAGGTCGGTTCGAATTGCGTCTGATGGATGGGGCCGCCAATCCGTATCTGTTGCAGTCGGGTGTGTTAGTGGCTGGTCTGGATGGCGTTGAGAACAAACGAGATCCAGGTGAGAGACTCGATATCAATATGTATACAGATGGTCATAAGCTACGTCGTATCCGTAGATTACCCTTAAATTTACTGGATGCCGTGCGATTGTTCGATAAGAGTTCGGTACTACGCCAGGGATTTGGGCAAGAGTTAACTTCTAGCTATGTCAAACTGAAACTGGAGGAATGGCGTAGCTACGCGTCTTCAATAACCGAGTGGGAACGCAGCCATACTCTTGACTGTTGATGTTTAAGGTGAAGCGGTGCCTGCCATGGGCGTCGCGTTGTTTCGGTGGCTGTAAGATGCTACGGCGCAAACAAGTTGAAGCATTGGGTGGGGACTCAGATGGTCGGTTCTTCTGCTGAACATAAGGTACTTGATAAGGACGATAGAGCGGTCCGGAGGGCCGCACTCAAAACCTTGAGAACGTGGAGATGAATGATGGCGAACAAGCCTGAGTCGGATATTGACATTGCCCGCGCAGCAAAAACCCAACCCATTGGTGAAATCGGCGCACGACTAGATATTCCATCCGAGGCGCTTCTACCGTATGGACACACCAAAGCGAAGATTAGTCTGGATTACATCGCTTCGTTAAAGCATAAGCCGGACGGAAAATTGGTATTGGTGACCGCTATTACCCCAACGCCTGCGGGCGAGGGCAAGACCACGACGACAGTGGGTCTTGGGGATGGACTCAATCGCATTGGCCAGAAGGCGGCGATCTGTCTACGTGAACCTAGTCTTGGTCCGTGCTTTGGGATGAAAGGCGGAGCTGCGGGTGGGGGCTACGCACAAGTGGTGCCTATGGAGGATATCAACCTCCATTTTACCGGAGATTTTCATGCCATCAGTTCAGCCCATAACTTGCTTTCGGCGATGATCGATAATTCGATTCACTGGGGCAACTCCGCGAACTTGGACCCACGTCGCGTAGCATGGCGTCGCGTAGTCGATATGAATGATCGGGCGTTGCGTGACATCGTAGTCGCATTGGGTGGGGTTGCAAACGGCATTCCGCGGGAGTCTGGGTTTGACATTACCGTAGCGTCGGAAGTCATGGCCATCTTTTGTCTCGCCGAAGATCTGGCTGATCTGCAGCGGCGGCTCGGTAACATCGTTGTCGGTTATACTCGCGACCGTGATGCGGTACGGGCGCAGGATGTGAAAGCAGAAGGGCCGATGACGGTGCTGCTGCGCGACGCGTTCATGCCTAATTTAGTGCAGACCTTGGAAAATAATGCAGCTTTCATCCACGGTGGGCCTTTCGCCAATATCGCCCACGGATGCAACTCTGTCATTGCAACCAAGACGGCGCTAAAGCTTGCCGATATCGTGGTCACTGAAGCGGGCTTCGGCGCAGATTTGGGTGCAGAGAAGTTCTTCAACATCAAATGTCGCAAGGCCGGACTGAAGCCGCATGCAGTTGCGATTGTCGCTACCGCACGGGCGCTAAAGATGCATGGCGGTGTAGCGCGTAAGGATCTTGGCGAAGAAAACGTCAAGGCGATCGAGGCGGGGCTTGAAAACTTAGGCAGACATTTGCGCAACATCGGCCAGTTTGGTGTTCCGGCCGTGGTGGCCATCAACCGGTTTACTGCGGATACTGACGCTGAGCTCGCGGCCATTAACCACTATTGCAAGGAGTTCGGTGTGGAGGTATTCGAGTGTACGCACTGGTCTGATGGTGGGGTCGGCACCGAAGCTCTGGCGGAAAAAGTGGTGGAGATGGTCAACAGCGGAAGTGCACAGTTTCGCCCACTCTACGATGACGATATGCCGCTTTGGGACAAAACTCGAACCATCGCCCGCAGTCTTTACGGGGCGGACGACATCATCGCCGATAAGAAGGTGCGAGATCAGTTTACCCGCTTTGAGCAATCAGGTTTCGGTCACTTTCCCATATGTATGGCAAAGACGCAGTATAGTTTTTCCACAGATCCTGACTTAAAAGGGGCGCCTTCTAAACATGTCGTACCCGTTCGTGAGGTTCGACTGTCCGCCGGGGCTGAATTCCTGGTGGCAATTTGCGGCGAAGTTATGACTATGCCTGGATTGCCACGCGTACCAGCGGCCAACAGTATCCATATCAACGCCGCTGGAGAAATCGAAGGGCTGTTCTAAACAAACATCAGCGCTTAGAGTACTTTTTAAGGTGGACCTTTAGTCACCGATACAGCGACGCAGGAACACCTTTAGGAGTCTAGTCGGTCTGAATGACCATCGTTGATTTCGTGAGGCAGTATGAGGCTGCTTTGGGAGCAAGATGCCATTCGCGTACATCAGATAACCTGGGTTGGTTAGAGCGGTGTGTAGCAATCTCATCGGGTCAATATAGAGCGATTCCGTGCTGGCGACGGGTGGCGGTCACCGTATTGTGCAGCAGGCACGCGATGGTCATGGGGCCTACCCCACCCGGAACCGGCGTAATCGCACCGGCTACCTGTGAAGCTGAATCGAAGTCGACATCACCGACTAATCGCGTCTTTCCACCCTCACCCTCGATCCGATTGATACCTACGTCTATCACTGCAGCGCCGGGCTTAATCCAGTCGCCTTTGACCATCTGTGGACGACCAACAGCCGCGATCAGAATATCAGCACGGCGGCATTCCTCGGGTAGGTCACGGGTGCGCGAATGAGCGACGGTGACAGTACAACTCTCGCGCAATAACAATGACGCCATCGGTTTGCCAACGATATTGGATCGGCCAAGAACCAATGCTCGAAGCCCGGAGAGCTCTCCCAATCGATCTTTCAGCAGCATTAGGCAGCCCAAAGGCGTACAAGGCACCATGCCTTCTCCTCCGGTGGTCAATAGCCCAACATTAATGAGATGAAAACCGTCGACGTCCTTAGCAGGATCGATGGTCGGTAGCACCGCGTCAGCGTTTATCTGTTTTGGCAGCGGTAGCTGCACCAATATCCCGTTCACAGCATCATCTTTGTTGAGTTGCTCGATAAGTGCTAACAGTTCGTCCTGAGAGGTGGTGTCAGGCAGGCGATGCTCAAACGAGTTCATGCCGACTTCGCGGGTCTGCTTCGCCTTGTTGCGAACATACACCTGGCTAGCGGGATCTTCCCCCACCAGGACAACCGCCAAACCGGGGGTGATTTGGTGCTCTTGTTTAAGTAGGGTCACGCGCTCTGCAATCTGCGCGCGAAGGTCTGCGGCAAATGCCTTGCCGTCGATGATGTTGCTCACATTAGCTCTCGTTGTTGTTAGTGATTGTTGGAATAAAGATGCGAATCTGCGGTCAAACTGTGAAAGGCAGTGAGTGTAACCGCTTAGCTTGCCGCGGCGAGTTTTTCAGCGTTGGCGGTCAGCGGCGCGCCAACCGGACAGGCAATGCCTGGTGGTGGTATATCCACTTGCGAAACATGTTGTTACATCTATTAAGCTGATCTTATAGCTATACTGCAATATAGACTTCCGAGGGGGCTTCAAGTGTCGCTTTCCGACAATGTTATGTCGCGGCGACGTCAGCAGGGGGGTATAGCCCCCCCTAACCTTACTGGCCCGTGTGCCGGTGATATGGGTGTATTCAGAGGCTAGCTTCTAATGCATAGCAAGCGGTTTGTAGTCCTTAAGAGGATAGAGCAATGGCCGATGCGGAACAGGTTCACGACCAAGACCAAGAAGATATAGACCTAGCGTCGCTGCCTGACGACGAATTAGTCGAGCAGATCCACGATGACCTCTATGATGGTCTTAGGGAGGAAATCGAAGAAGGAACACGGATCCTGCTAGACCGGGGCTGGGAGCCAAAGAAGGTGCTTGACGAAGCCCTGGTGGAAGGGATGCGCATCGTCGGTATCGACTTTCGAGATGGGATCTTGTTTGTGCCCGAAGTACTGATGGCGGCCAACGCCATGAAAGGTGGGATGGCAATACTACGCCCCTTGCTCGCGGAGACGGGCGCACCGCCTATAGGCACCATGGTAATCGGTACGGTCAAGGGTGACATTCACGATATCGGCAAGAATCTTGTCGCCATGATGATGGAAGGCGCAGGTTTTGAGGTCTTCAATCTCGGCATTAACAATCCAGTGGAAAATTATTTGGAGGCGATTGAAAAACATAAACCAGATATCGTAGGGATGTCCGCACTGTTAACTACGACTATGCCGTATATGAAAGTCGTCATCGACACTATGAAAGAGCAGGGCATACGCGACGATTACATCGTACTGGTGGGCGGTGCACCATTGAACGAGGATTTCGGCAAAGCCATCGGTGCCACCGCATACTGCAGGGATGCGGCAGTCGCAGTGGAAACCGCTCAGACTTTAGTGCAGGAGCGCCGCGCCGCACAGGCCTAATTCGCTATTTGAACCAAGAGGTGTCCCATGGGTCAGCGTTCGGCAGTCCTGGTCATCGCCTGTGGTGCACTGGCAAAGGAGATTATGGCGCTGATCCGGGCGAATCAGTGGGATCACCTCACCGTCCAATGCCTACCCGCCGAACTTCATAACACTCCCGATAAAATCCCGGCTGCGGTTAGGGACAAGATTCAAAGTGGGCGCAAAACGTTTTCGACGATCTTTGTTGCCTATGCGGACTGTGGCACGGGCGGTCAACTAGACAAGGTACTTGAAGAGGAAGGGGTCGATCGAATTCCTGGTGCACATTGTTATGAGTTTTTTGCTGGTTCGCAACTGTTCTCACGTTTAGCGGACGCCGAACCTGGAACCTTTTATTTAACCGATTTTCTCGCCCGTCACTTCGACCGATTGGTCTATCACGGTTTGGGCCTAGACCGGCATCCCGAGCTGGCACCGATGTACTTCGGTAACTATCGTAAATTAGTCTACCTCTCACAATCCGACGACCCCGACTTAATGGCTGCTGCGAAGCAGGCCGCACAAACCCTAGGGCTTGAATTCGAGCACGTGGCGACAAGACTTGACGAATTGCAACAAGTATTTGCCCGGGTAACGGACGAGAAAAATGTATGGCAAAGTTAATCACGGTTTATTGGCGGGACATTCCCGCTCAGGTAATCGCCAAACGCGGTCGTGAAAGTGCCAAGGTGCAGCTATCGGATCGCTTTCAGCAAGCCATCGATCGCGCCGCCATGCGTGCTGGCAAAGGCAGCAGCGATGCTTATATGGAAGATTGGCGGCGAGAGCCGCGTGACTGTGGCAACGATTTGCAAGCAGAGGCGAGGGCGGAGGCCGAACGCCTTGAGAGTGCATTCTGCGACGAAGATCTGCTGACATTGATTCGTGCCAAAGGGACTTCGGATCCCAGTGCCGCGTAGGAGATAGAAAGTGGACGCAGTGCGTCACTGGTCGGTGCGACACGCCCGCCACTTGCAAGGCATTTACCAGCGATTCGAGCCCTTTATAACCCGCCTGGATTCATTGTGGAATTGCATCGGTTACGCTCGGTTAGAGAAGCCGGTCGCAACCGTGGAAAGGGTAGTAAAGGGATTCCTATTTGACTGCAAGATGTGCGGGCGATGCACCTTGAGCTCCACCGGCATGGCATGCCCGATGAACTGTCCCAAACGGTTGCGCAATGGGCCTTGCGGAGGTGTCAGGGCAGACGGTAACTGTGAGGTGATGCCACAGATGCGATGTGTGTGGGTTGAGGCAGTTGAGGGTGCCGGGCGAATGCAGGACGACGTCGCTATCCACACAGTTCAGCTACCGTTGGACCATAGTCTGCAAGGTGGGTCTGCCTGGTTGCGGGCGGCAAGGGAAAATGTCGCACAGCGCGCGCCAGCTTGAACCGAAGCTTTATAGAAATTGATGACCCGGTCTGCGTCACTTCCCTTCCGCTTTGCGCTATTGCAGTCGACGATGGGGTCTATCTCTCTTTGTTGATTCAGCCAAAACGATGAGCGAATTCTGGTTGTTAACAAGCTTGATAGTGTTATTCGCAACGATCCAGTCGTTGTTTGGGATTGGTCTGTTAGTTTTTGGGACTCCAACTCTTCTATTACTAGGTCATCCATTTGATGTAACGCTTGGATTATTGTTACCTTCGTCCATCGCCATTAGTACTACTCAGTTCTTTTCAGGAAGAGCGGGGGTTCAACTTCTTAAAAGACAGATCCTAGTTTACTCTGTACCGTCAATCGTCATTGGTCTTGCTGTCGTCCTAAAAGGAATTTTGGTCATCGACATAAAATTTGCCGTAGGCATAGTACTTTTTGCGACTGCTATCATCCGACATGTTGAGGGTATTCGAGTTAGAGTTGCTAATCTGTTGAAAAAGAAATCGAGAATCTATTTAGTAGTGATGGGTTTGGTACATGGAGTGTCCAACATGGGCGGTGGCCTGTTGACAACATTTGTTAGTACTGTTTTTCAGGACAAAGAAACGATACGCGCCAATATTGCATACGGCTATCTTGTTTTTGCACTCTCCCAAGTCATAGTGTTACTGGCTTTGCATCCAGCAGTTTTCACGGTCCAAAGTTTGGGCTTTGCTGTCATTTCATTTGTCACCTATTTCACGATCGGTAACACCATATTTCTGAATTCATCGACAGAGGTGTATCAGCACATGCTTACTGCGTTTATTTTTGTATTTGGGGCAATATTGGTCGGAAGTTCAATGGACGTAGTAAGCTCGTGGATTGGATGTTGTCGTTCTTGAGTATGCTGGAGGTCATAAAATCAAACATCGGAACCGAGAAATTGTTTTGACATCGGAATATACTGCAGTGCCGGGTTACTCGTTGTCTGTACTTCCCGGTCATGTATCGCCAGGACGACTGGAGCGGGTGCTACGTGCAAAGAAGTTTGCGGTCACCGCCGAGTTGTCACCGCCGGATTCTGCTGATCCAGAAGACGTCTATTCCCGCGCGGCAGTGTTCGATGGTTACGTGGATGCGATCAATGCGACGGACGGGTCCGGTGCGAATTGTCACATGTCCAGTGTGGGCGTTTGTGCATTGCTGACTCGTATTGGATACAGCATGGTGATGCAGGTGTCGTGTCGCGATCGTAATCGCATCGCGATCCAAGGCGATGTGCTCGGCGCTGCAGCCATGGGTGTGGCTAATGTATTGTGTCTTACCGGCGATGGTGTGCAAGCGGGCGACCATCCAGAGGCAAGACCTGTATTTGACTTAGATTGTATGAGTCTATTACAGACGCTGCGTTGTATGCGGGACGAGCGGCGCTTTTTAAGTGGCCGTCAGATCACTAGTCCACCGAGGGTATTTTTAGGGGCGGCGGCCAATCCGTTTGCACCGCCTTATGATTTTCGCCCGCAGCGTTTAGCAAAAAAAGTCGCTGCCGGCGCCCAGTTTGTTCAGACTCAGTACTGCTTCGATATTCCCAGGTTTGAGCAATATATGACGCGAGTGCGCGAGCTTGGCCTGCATGAAAGGTGTTTCATTTTGGTGGGTGTGGGGCCATTGGCGTCTTCGAATGCCGCACGCTGGATACGTGAGCATGTCCCAG
>JAOTYS010000131.1 GCA_029861795.1 Gammaproteobacteria bacterium
GGGTGATGTAGCTTGCGACTGTAAACCCTTGGCCTTGGATAGACGGCAATCGCTTTATTGTCTCAAATACAGTGGCATATCACGTCTTATGGCGCTTCGATGTTTAAGCGGCCATAGGGTCAAATTAGCTTTTTGTACATATCTCGGATCAACGTAGCGTCAGCTTACGCAGAGGACGTGATCAAGAATGCCTTTGTCCGGATTGGTGGTGCGAACGGAATCGGCATCCCAATGGCCGAAAGGTTCCTCACCTCGGACCAGTGAGGCGGTGCGTCGACCGATGTAGGTCTCACATGGGTTGGAATGTAAAACAGTCCTAAACCGATACGCAGGGCATCGGTCTCGTTGGGTTTCGAACTGTGCACGATGCGTTCGTGGTGACAGGAGAATTGTCCTGTCCTGAGCTCGAATTCGATGGCGTCGTCGATCCCCTCGATGGACTGGCCCTGGGCTAACAGGTTTTTCTCGTGAAATGTCTCGACATGGGAATAGGCGTCACCAAGATGCGACTTCGGCGTCGCCGGGATCAATTCCACGGAATGGCAATAGATATCCGTATTTTCGGTAGAAAGCGACCTGGTCGTCCGTTAGTATTTTTGCGATCTCGGGCTCTCTAAATTTTCGGGGGGCATGTGTCGATAATCTTAAGGTAAATTCCTCAAGAACGCTCGATAAGTTCGCACAGGTCCACTTATAAGCGTCGAGTGACATCGTGCTTGCATGGTGTTGACCGTCAAGCAAGTGTTTCAAGCTTAGTTCTCTCGTCGGTATCTATGCAGTGTTTGATCCCAAACATCCTGCGATCTGCGTCGCCCCGCTTTTCGGCGACGGTCATCTTTATCTGGCTCCCAACGAACGTCCGTTCGACGTTCACTCTGCACGCGCCGATCCTGTCTGCGTCGCTCATCACCCGGATTGATACCTTCAGTACCAATGTTGCATCCTATTCTTGTTACTGTCCCCACTATCGCTACCCCATTGTAAGACGATCAGAACATTTGAGGATCACCGACATTCGGCTGGACGGTATCTGGTGGGAAGAGTCCCAGAAGTCCTACTACACGCCCACCTGATAGATCCAGTGCCAGTGCCGGGCACAAGCAGAAGAGTGCTGCCCTGTATCTCAGGCTGATTACTGTACGTTATTGTGATAATCCCGCTCGCGCCTACTGCGAGACTGGACACATAGTTGCCTGCAATGCTGGTCGATGGAGCAAGCCCGACGGCTGTGTTGGATTGAGGAATAACTCCGGCTGAATGCCATGTTTCGCTTACTCCTAATTTGGCGGGATGTGACAAATACAAACCCTCAGCCACCATTTCGCGGATAGTGTATTCCTGATAAGTCGGAATCGCTACACCGGCCAGGATGCCGATGATCCCAACCACCGTCATCAGTTCGATGACTGTAAAACCATATTGTTTCATGACTCAGACACTCCCTTACTGAAGCTGACTTGATATTTTTTGGAAAGTCTCGCGAAACGGAGATTCTTCCCCCACGAGCTGTAACATACACAGGTACCGTTGTGACGACCATTGTACCGATGGCCAATAAGTGCCGGCACACTCGGTTATGACCGACTCACAGCAGGATCTCTATGACGATCGTTGACGCTAGTGCATCTAGAAGAAAGCAATTCGAAGAGGAAAAAGAGTCTTCGGCAATGAACCAATGCGTTCAACTGAATCAACTTAGCGATGCGGCGGGAATTCAGTTACATGAAGCTCCAACAAGAAGTGGACGAGTCCCTTTCTGGTTTTGTTGGTGCTGGTGTGGTTACCGGGACGAGTTATGTTCTTCGGCTATAGACCGATCAGATGCCACAAACACACGCAAGGAATTACGTGCGCCTCCTTCGCTACTCAGCAGAGGCCGAGGCTCTCCCCACCACGTCTTCCGTGGCCGGATCGACGGTTCCACTTGCCGGGTTCAAATCGAGTCTCAGCGCGACGCTCTAATCCCAGTCGCTGTTCCCCCTTACGCCGCCCGGCCCCTTGACAACGGGTGTCCGGATTAGGCCGAGCACGATCCAAACTGGCTTTCCAATCTAAGGTTGCCATTCTCGGTCCTTCTCAAACAACAAAAAACAATGTGTAAACAAAAAATACCACCTAGGGAACTTAGAATATCGTGGACCGGGCCTGCTGGCTATTGGACTAATGTACAATTCCTCGTCCCATGGAGACGTCAGAGGCTTGGTTACTCGAACGCGCGCGTCGCGAAAATGACGAAGAGTTATGTAAATCAAGGAATCAAAGAGCCAAGGGGTCGGAGTGGCCCGTTTGCTTCAAATATCGAATGTAAATCGGATCCCAATGGTCGGCATTTCTTGACTAACCGAGCGCTACAGACACGTAAGGTGTGCCGCATGAACAGAATTATCTCATCGTTTGCAGGGAAATATTGTTAGTATTTTGTGTCGTAACTGGTGATTGACTTCAAGACGCGGCCGGCGTTTCCTTGGTAACATCTCTTAGTTCACGTCTTTGAATCTCCGCTAAGACCTCGTTTTCGAGTTAGATGAAAGACCACTACTACTTTGATAACGCATCGACCAGTTGGCCGAAACCTGAACTGGTGTACACCACCATGGATCGGGAGATGCGTACCCATGGAGTGAACCCAGGGCGTTCCGGCTATTCGTTGGCGCTGGAGGCCGAGCAGCTGGTACTCGAAACGAGGAAAAATTTGGCAGAGTTCTTCAATTGCCCGGGTGATGCTAATCGTCTGGTATTCACTCAAAATGCTACCGATTCGCTGAACATCGCCTTGTTTGGGGTGCTGCGGGAGGGGGACCATGTAGTCACCACGCGGATTGAGCATAACTCGGTGCTGCGCCCGCTTAAGTATCTGGAACAGGACTTTGGGGTCAGCGTGACGTATGTCGGACATGATGCACAGGGATACGTCGATCCCGAAGATATCCGCCTAGCGATCACTTCCGCTACTCGGATGATAGTGATCAACCATGGCTCAAATGTGATCGGCACCGTTCAAGATCTCACCGCGATCGGCAACATCTCGCGTGAAGCGGGGACCCTATTCGTTGTCGACACCTGTCAGACGGCCGGGGTACTGGCCATCGATTGTGAAAGAGATCACATCGATATTCTCACCTTCACCGGACATAAAGGGCTGTTTGGGCCCATGGGTATTGGTGGCATGTATGTGCTCGAGGGCGTAGACATACGACCGGTTCGTTTCGGCGGTACCGGTGTCGATTCCATCTCTCCTTATCAGCCCGAGAGTTACCCACACCATCTAGAAGCGGGAACCATCAGTGTCCCTGGCATCGCAGGTCTCAACGGCGCGCAGCAATGGTTTGCAGAATTGGGTCGTGAGCTCGCGCAAGATCGCGCCAGCAAGTTGTCGCACCGTGAAGCATGTTCGGTCGCGCTCCAGGCCATTCACGATAAAGAGATGGGACATACCTTCGCGTTGGAGCAGGCGTTCCGTGCACTAGAGGGGGTCACTGTGTACGGGCCAACCCAGAAAGAACATCGTGTGGCGACCTTATCGATCAATGTGGATGCGCTGCCAGCCGAGCAAGTGGGAGAAATGCTAGACGCGGACTATCACATTTGCGTGCGCACCGGATTACATTGTGCGCCGTTGGTGCACCAAGATGCGGGCACGGTGGAGCAGGGCGGCACGGTACGTTTTTCCCCCGGTTACTTCACCCAAGACGAGGACATAGCGCACGCGATCAACGCGATCACTGAAATTGCGAAACAAGGCTGAGGCTTGTGGGATGCAGGCTTTAGCCAGACGGCATGGGTCCTACCAATATTTGTGGATCCAAACGCTGTTCAAGCAGATTGATACGCCAGTCCAAATGAGCACCGGTCGCTCTACCCGTGGCGCCCACTTCAGCAATAGGCTCGCCTTGTTTGACCTTTTGTCCCTCGGTCACCAGTGCTTTATGGAGATGGATAAACGTGGAAGACAAGCCGTGGCCGTGGTCGAGGATCAGGGTCCCGCCGGAGTAGAACATGTCGGGATGGGATAGGCTGACCACGCCGTCCGCTGGAGCCACCACAACCGTTCCCGTGGGCGCCGCGATGTCTACGCCGTAGTGGGGCCGGCGCGGTTCTCCATTGAGTATCCGCTGACTGCCATAAACTCCTGAAATTCTCCCAGTCAAAGGCCACTGGAACCCGGAAAGAAAATCTGTGCGTGGGTCATCACGTTGCCGAGTCTTCTTCACCAGTTCTATTTCCGTACGGATCCTTACAAGATCCTCTTCGCTAGGCGTGACCTTGCTAGGTGGTAGTCCGTCAATTTTTTGAACGTTGTATTGACGTTTTTCGATTTCCACAATGCGATGATCGCTAGAGCCATCCGGATAACTAACGACGAGCTGCGTACGCAGCGCTGCATCGCGCCCAAAGCCGATCAGAAACACACCGTCGGTCGATACCCGGACCGATCGATCGCCAAATCTGACGCTGGCGTTGGGATCGGTGAGACCACGCACCAAACCGCCTTGAATGAGGTTCCCTTCTAGTTGAAGTTTGTTTGCTTGTAGTGTTGGTGAGACGAACAGTGAGAGGACGCAAATAGTGGCGCAGAAAAGTTTTTTTGCCACGGGCGGACATAATCGAGTAGGCCGCTGCGTCATGGTTGCTATCCTGTTATTGCGATGTGATTGGGAAACAATGCGGCTAGGTAATTGAGACATGTCCTGCGCGCATCGGCGCGCTTGAACTGTTGGGGTTGCAGCAGTAGGTTCAGCCAAAGCCCATCCACCAGTGCGGTAATGCCGTTGGCCACAATATCGACATCTATTTTGTCATAGCCGCCATCGGTGATCAGTTGTTGTGCGAGATCACGCACCACGTCGACATATTCTCGATCTAAGTCCTCACACAGTTTCAAATATGTGGGTCGAGATTTCGCCTCGCCCCAAAACGCACACCATACCGCGATCTTCTTGCGGTTACACACGCGCGGATCAAAGTCGAGATCGATCAGCGCTTTGAGCCGCACCGCCGGGTCGGCCCCAGCTTGCTCCAGCGCATCGGTCCACGCGGATTTGTACTCTTCCGCCAGATGGCGCAACGTCTCTACCAATAATATCTCCTTGCTGCGAAAGTGGAGGTTCACAATTCCTTGCGATAGGCCTGCGCCTTCCGCGACCTTGGCCAGCGTGGTCTCGGCAAAACCGCGTTTGGCGATAGAGTCGATGGTGGACTTGATTAATTGCTCGCGACGGAATTCTTTGGCGGCTGTGCGGCTTTTAAGGGCAAGATTGGCGGACATGTTCGGTTTGTAGCGAAATATTAGAGTAGGAAAGAATACATAAAAATGAGAAAAAGTCTATGTATTTTAAGAGAGTAGCGATAAAAAATGACTGAATATTCATTCAAACTCATGGACAAGTGTCTGTTCGGCATGTAATCATGGGCTCGCCTATAACCACCAGATCTCTAGTTATCACGCCAAACTGAGCTGCGTCTCAGACTCAACAGTCCCACGGATAACAAGAGACTGGATGACCGCACGTGAGTCCGTCAGATCACTTGCGGGGTGCTGTCGCAAAGTCGAACGAAGCTGTCAATGAAGCAATACGATGTCATCGTCATCGGCGCCGGCCACAACGGGCTGACCACAGCCTGTTATCTTGCCAGGGCGGGGCTCAACGTGATGGTGCTGGAGCGCAATCCCTACATCGGCGGTGCAGCAGTGAGTCGCGAGATCTATCCGGGATTCACTTATTCCAACTGCTCTTATGTTTGTAGTCTGCTGCGTCCTGAGATCATGCGTGAATTAGAGCTGTCCCGATTTGGTCTGCAAATCATCCCCTATGAAGGTAGCGTCAGCATGATGCGCAATGGCGACTACTTTGCGAACTATGCTGACCACGACGCCAATCGTCGGGAGATTGCACGTCATTCGCGCCGTGACGCCGAAGCTTATGATCGCTACGCCCTGGAGGTATTGCGTCAATGCCGCTTTATCAAACCAATGCTGCTGACCACACCACCGGATCCCACATCGTTCAAGCCCCGGGATCTGCGCGGTCTGTGGGATTTAGGTAAGGCCTTTTATGACCTCGGCGAGAAGCAGATGTATGACACGATTCGCTTCTGGACGATTAGTTGTGCCGACTTTCTGGATCAGTATTTTGAAACTGAGGTGATCAAGGGACATCTGGCCGGCAGCTCAATCATAGGCACTGCGCTGGCACCGCGCTCACCGGGATCCGCTTATGTGTTGCTACATCACTACATGGGGGAAGTCGACGGCAATATCGGTGCATGGGGTTATGCCCGTGGCGGGATGGGTTCGGTGACTCAGGCGATGGCGAAATCGCTGCAAGCTTCAGGCGGTGAGATCCGCACCGAGGCGGAAGTGAGTCAGATTATTGTACGCGAAGGCAAAGCAGTAGGGGTCGCGCTAGCAGACGGCGAAGAGGTGCACGCTCGTACCGTGGTGTCCAATCTCGATGTGAAACGTACCTTTCTTAAGGTTATGGACGAAGCAGATTTGCCTGCAAATTTTGTGAAACGGGTGCGCAATTTCAAAATTCGTGGCTCGTCGGGAAAACTCAACATCGCCCTGGATGGACTACCGGATTTTCCTGCCCTCCCACCGGATTGCCCCGCACGCCAGGGCGACATGCATATCACCGATAGCATCGATACTTTGGAGCGGGCCTATGATGATTGGAAAAACGGCACATGGTCGCGCCAGCCGTATGTCGATATGTTAATCCCGACCCAGCTCGATCCCACCATGACACCGCCGGGCAAGCACTACATGTCAGTGTTTGTGCAGTACGTGCCGCCCTATCTGGCTGACGGTGAATGGGATGATGCCAACCGCAAGGCCTTTGGCGACACAGTGATTAATGCGATCGCCGAACATAGTCCCAACTTCAAAGACCTTATCTTGGATGTGGAGGTGCGCACTCCGTGGGATCTGGAAAATGAAGTGGGCTTGACCGAGGGCAATATCTTTCAAGGTGAGCTCACGATGGACCAGCTTTTGTTCAACAGGCCCATACCTGGTTACGCCCAATATCGCGCGCCGGTCGACGGTTTATATATGTGTGGATCGAGCACCCATCCAGGCGGAGGTGTGATGGGCGCTCCAGGGGCCAATGCGGCGCGGGAGATCCTGCGAGACCGCGGTGTGCGCTCAACAGCCAAATGATGGACGCTAAATACGACGCAATCGTTATTGGTGCCGGCCACAACGGCCTGGTGTGTGCTGCCTATCTGGCCAAGGCGGGGCGTCGGGTGTTGCTGGCAGAGGCCTCAGCAGTGGTGGGCGGGGCCGCGATCACGCTGGAATTGATTCCGGGATTTAAGGTGTCGACATGTGCCCACTTGGCCAACATGCTGCATCCCAAGGTTGTTCGCGAGCTGGATCTCAACCGTCATGGTCTGGAGTGGGCCAAGTCAGCGCTACCGACCACGGTGTTGGCGGAGGACGGGCAACATCTAACCACCTCCCAAAACACCGTCACCGGTATCGCAAGCGGCGCTGATTCGGATCTTCAGTACTTTCCTAAATTCAACCAAAGATTAAGTAGTTACGCATCAATTATAAAATCATTTCTCGACAAAACTCCGCCTCGGTTGGGGACCGCCGACTGGTCCGACCGATCCAATTTGCTGAAATTGGGTTGGGCGGCTCGTCGACTAGGCCGTGACGACATGCGTGAGTTTTTGCGCATCGTCGGCATGAATATCGCGGATCTGCTGGAAGAGTTTTTTGACAGCGAGTTGCTGCGCGGTGCGCTGGCGTGGGATGCGGTGGTCGGCAGTAACCTAGGGCCTCGATCGCCGGGAAGCGTGCTGACTTACCTTTACAGACTGGCGAGTCAGTCAGAGCGCGGTCTGGCATACCCCAAGGGTGGACTGGGTGCGGTCACCGCGGCGTTAGCCGCAGCAGCCCGTTCTTCGGGGGCGGAGATTCGAGCCGGTAGTCCGGTTGCTAAGGTGCTGTTGCAATCTGACAAAGTGGGTGGGATCAGACTTGAAAGCGGCGAGGAGGTGGCCGCGCCGGTTGTGATTTCCGGCGCTGATCCTCGACGAAGCTTTCTTCGTTTCGTGGGCAGCGAAAATCTAGATACTGGGTTTGTGCGCCGCGTGCGCAACATCCGTATGAAGGGGGTCACCGCCAAGGTTAACTTCGCCCTGTCAGCACTCCCGGCATTCTCCGGACTTGATGCTGAACGCACTGGAGGACGGCTGCTCATCGCGCCGGGGATCGACTATCTAGAACGCGCTTTCAACCATAGCAAATATGGAGAGTACTCCGAGTCACCTGGGATGGAGATTGTTATCCCATCGGTGCACGACAATACCCTTGCACCCAACGGCAAGCACGTGATGTCGGTGATCGTGCAATACGCCCCCTATGATCTGCGTGACGACTGGGACCAATCACGCGAGCAATTCACCGACTGTGTCATTCAATGCATTTCTCGCTATGCACGGGGGTTTTCCGATTCCATAGAAGCGTGTGAGGTGATTACGCCTTTGGATCTCGAGCGCGACTTTCGAATGAGCGGTGGACATTGGCATCACGGTGAGATCGCCTTTGACCAATTCATGATGATGCGGCCTATGCCAGGGGTGTCGCAGTATTACACTCCGGTGCCCGGTTTCTACCTTTGTAGTGCGGGCTGTCATCCCGGTGGTGGAGTGATGGGGGCAGCCGGAATGAATGCCGCCAGGCAAGTGTTGGCCACGGAGGTGAACGCATGAGTGTATTGCCATACCAAGAACCGGTATTGCCGACACCGTTGCATCCACGCACCAGCGAGCTGTGTCGCGCCAATCAATGGGTGCGCTGGGCGGGCTATACGACCGTAGACGTCTACTATGACGTCGAGCTCGAATATTTCGCTGTACGCAATGGTGCAACGTTGTTTGATCTCTCGCCGATGATCAAATATCGGATCGTAGGTCCCGAGGCATCACGCTATGTCAATCGTCTCATTACTCGCGACATTAACAAGATCAAACCAGGTCGGGTGGCCTACGTGCTGTGGTGCAACGATGACGGCAAGGTATTGGATGACGGTACATTATTTCGCTTTAGTGAGAATGAATTTCGGTTGTGTGCGCAGGACCGTCATTTATGTTGGTTACACGATACCGCCTATGGCTGTGACGTAGAAATCGAGGACGTCTCGGAAGAAATTGCCGCGGTTGCACTGCAAGGACCCACCTCATGTGCGGTACTCAAGCGTCTCGGTCTATCCGGAATCGAGACCCTTAAACCGTTTGAACTCAAACACTACGACTTTGCAGATTCGCAGCTACTGGTATCGCGCACCGGCTTTACCGGTGACCTTGGTTACGAGTTGTGGATCGATCCTCGACTCGCGATTGATTTGTGGGATAGCTTGATGCAGCCGAGCGATGAGTATGCAATTCGACCCATTGGCTCGCAGGCGTTGGATTTGGTGCGGATCGAGGCGGGGTTTATCGCACCGCATGTGGACTTTATGCCGGCCGATGAAGCGCTGCGCAAGACCCGCGGACGTTCGCCGGTTGAGTTGGGTCTCGGGCGGCTGGTGAACTTCGACAAAGGTCATTTCAATGGCAAGCGGGCGTTGCTGCGTGAGCAAGAAGGCGAGACGCCACGTTACCGCCTGGTGGGTTTGGACGTCGACGGCAATAAGCCGGCGCGTGATGCCTTTATTTATCACAATCGGAAGAAACAAGTGGGCCATGTGACCTCCGCCATGTGGTCACCCACATGTAAACGAAACATAGCGATTGCTTCCTTAGATGGCGATGCACCACAGGAGAACTTGTGGGTTGAGATCTATGTGTCCAAGGAACTTAAATGGGAGAAACAGATGGTGCCGTGCCACATCACACAACGACCGTTTTTTAATCCGCCGCGTCGCAGGGCCACTCCTGTGCCTGAGCGCTAACGTAGCTTGCAGCGGTTAGCGGCTCTCTATTTCGCAGCACCATTACTCGACAGGAATTTATGATGAAATCAAATGCTCAATTTAACACCTTGCAATTGCAAGACTACGACAATCTTTGGGTGCATCCTTGGGACAATTTGCAACGTGCGGGAAAGAACGAAAGAACCATAGTGGGTCAATCAGAAGGAATTTATATCTATGACACAGATGGAAACAAACTGATCGATGGCCCTGCAGGGATGTGGTGCGTGAACATCGGTCATGGACGCGCTGAGATGGCACAGGCGATTGCCGAGCAGGTGTTGCAGATGCCGTACTACAGCCCGTGGTCGCTGGCAAACGCGCCTGCTGCGGAGCTTGCCAAGCTACTTGCAGAGCTTTCCCCTGGAGATTTGAATCACGTTTTCTACACCACTGGGGGTTCCACTGCGGTGGATTCTGCGTTGCGCTTTGTCATGTTCTTTAATAATTACCTCGGTAGACCGGAAAAGAAGCACGTCATCTCCAGACAAAAGGCCTATCACGGCAGCACTTATCTTGCTGCTTCTTGTTCAGGCAAAGAACGTGATAAGAACTATTTGGATTTCGAGAAGGGGTTTGTCCACCACCTGCCAGTGCCTGATCGTTATCGTCGTCCCAAAGGGATGTCTCTCGAGGATTTTTGCACGGAGAAAG
>JAOTYS010000611.1 GCA_029861795.1 Gammaproteobacteria bacterium
ATCCAGGTGGTACGTAGAGAGCGGAAATCTCGTCCGCCGTTAGCTGGAACCACTCGTGCTTAAGGAATGTGGGAGAATCGGGACGCAAATCCACGATCACGTCATCGATCGCACCGATTATGCAGCGTACAAGCTTGCCCTCTTGCGATGGTGGTATCTGGTAATGTAGTCCCCTGAAAGTTGCTGCCGCAACATTATGCGAAAAACTTGCTTGCACAAACGTAGATGGAAGCCCGTGTGCGGCAAACTCTTCAGAACAACGGACCCGCGCAAAAAACCCACGCTCGTCATTTTTAATAACAGACTTCACCACATATGCGTCGATCAGCGACGTGCGCAGAAAATCCATCAGCCTGACCAATAATAGTCTGCGTCAATCTGTCCTGTATCCTTGAGCTCGTTCAAACACTTAAGCCGCGTATAGGGCACAGCGTTGAACTGCTCTGGTGTCATCTTGATTCTTTCGAACATTGCCCGCAGCTGGCGAGCACCGTCTACCGCTGACCAACTGCACGAAAAGCCAGGCAGCTCGCTATGAATTTTGTCGAAGTTTACCTTATAACTGCGATTATCACCGCCACTGTCGCCAAAAGTGAGTGCGCAGTCCGGAAAGACGTCTTGGACGATCTTGGCGATTTCTCGGACGCGATAATTTTCTTTGTTGCTGCCCACATTAAACACTTGGCCGGTGATTACGTCGGCAGGCGCTGTCAAACTGCACTCGATTGCGGCACAAATATCCTCTATATGCACGATCGGACGCCAAGGCGTCCCATCGCTCGTCATTGCAATTTTACCAGTTGTCCATGCGAGGCCACAGAGATTGTTGAGAACGATGTCAAAGCGCATTCGCGGAGAAATACCGTAGGCAGTCGCATTGCGCAAAAAAACCGGCCAAAAATCTGTTGTGGCCATTTCGGCAACCTCACGCTCCACTAAGACCTTACATTCGGCATAAGCTGTTTGCGGATTAACAGGTGAGATTTCGTTCACGACTTCTTCGTCGGAGACTCCATAAACGCTGCACGACGACGTGTAAATAAACCTGGCAACGCCTGCCCTTCGGGCCGCTTCTGCCAATTGAAGAGTCCCTTGATGATTTATGTCAAAGGTTACAGCGCGATTGGATTCACCTAAAGGATCGTTCGACAGCTCCGCGAGATGAATCACCGCATCAACGTCTCTCAGTAGTTCCTGTGTCACCCGACGGACATCAGCGCATATCGTCGACGGACTGCGATCGAGGTACGCCGGATCATTGAACAGCCACCCGCGACGATAATAACCTGTGTCGAAGCCAATAACCTCGTGGCCAGTTTTCAATAGGCGATCCGCAAGGACGGCGCCAATATATCCGTCTGTCCCGGTAAGAAAAATCTTCATGGGTGTTGCATTTCCTTATGAAAAGTAGCGCGTAGCCCCAGCGTGCGAACTTCAGCGAAGCTTAAAATGACAAAACCTCGAAATTCAACACAATTTATCCACATCTTGCTGCCACCACTTCAGCATTACCTGCAGCTTTTCTAATGCTTTTCAGTATAGTCTACAATGATGCGGCATTTGTCAGGCTCTATCGGGTCACGTTTTAGATATTCACCAGCCGAGTGTTATCGTCGATTTCCTAACGGTCTGAATGCTTTAGTGTGACAGGTTCAGATTCCCGATATGTGAGTCGTCGTGGAGTTTGCTCAGACACTCAAAGCATTCGTTCTCTCCCTAGTGCTATCCTTCGCCGGATGGAATTGTCGACTGCATTGCGCTATACCGCAAGCAATAGCCGACAAATTCAACCGGTAGCGTTGATGCGACCGGATGACGGCGTGCATTTCAGCAGATTATGTCTGCACCGATGGCTGGGCGGACAGCCGCACTTTGACAACCGCAGATTACATGTTTTGGCTTTTCTAAGAATCAATTAAGCGAAACACGTTTCTGACCGAAAACATAGCTATATGATCCAACACCTTTATATTCTTGATCTGTTTTGGATTTCCGGGGTAGAGTTATTACAATTTGTGTTCTTCGTGATCGCAAGAACTTCTGCCATAGCCTAATGCGGATTTCCAAGTTATGAATAAAAATCGAAGCGAGTGTGCTGCCTTGCAGTGCTTGAGGGGCGTCGATCGCATTTACTGGCCTTGTGACTGGCCATCAGTTCGATCTTTTCAACCAAGCTGTTGACTAGGCTACGGCCTTCGCGAGGCTTAGATGCACCTACTGCAACGTTGCATACGCTGGAACCTGTCATGACTAAGACAATCTCTTGCTGTTCGGAGATTTACTCCGCGGGGCAGCGATGAAAAAAATGTCCCATATTCACATGCCGAAACGACATTCCGGCGGCCAAATCGTGTTTGGTGCGGTTGGGGACATTTGCCTTCGCCGAGGTGTTGCAAAAGGTATCGCCAAATGGGGCATGGACTGGCCGTTCGACGAAATGCGTTCCGAACTGTCACGGGCGGACATCCTATTCGGGAATATGGAGTGTGTGCTCGTGCCTGCGGAAAGCCTGCCCGATCATATCAATTCCAGTGAACTTATATGTCCATTCCCGGGTGAAGATTGTGCGTCGGCACTTGCGCACGCAGGTTTCAACTTTTTAAATCTTGCTGCCAATCATGTGCTTGATGCCGGTACGGCGGGGATGCACTACACTAAAAAGACCCTGGAGTCTGCCGGAATCGCCACCGGTGGCGTGGGAAATACTCAAAAAGAGGCTCGAACCCCGGTAATACTTGTTGTTGCAGGATTGCGCATTGGAATTCTATGCTACTGTGAGGATAATAATTATACATTGGGTAC
>JAOTYS010000612.1 GCA_029861795.1 Gammaproteobacteria bacterium
TGGTCCGGGGGGCTGCATCGAGTGAACAAGATCATCAATATGGATTTCATTCACACCGAGTGTGGCGAGCCGTGTTTTGTACAACATGCGGATAACTTCTACGACATGCGGGAGAGGTTTTTCATGGGTATAACGGCTTTTCGCAGCATTCTGGAGAATGGGCAGCGCCCCTGATTAACCTGGGTGGCAGACCGGGGATTATACGGGCTCGATACGTTTGTTCGGATCGTCGATGAGCTGAAGGATCATTTTTGGGAAAAGAACTACAAGTGTGAGGGCCATTCCAGGCCTCAAGAGGGCTTTTGTCTCTTGACCACAGCGCTTTAATGGGTGACCCCTTTTCTTATTTCCTTTTCCGTTTTCCCCTCCCCGCCCCGGACCGGTTTCCAGCCGCGTTCGTGAGGCGGCTGGTCCAAAAGTACGTGGGCAACGCGACAAAGCGTCAATTCCACGCCATGACCAGTTGAAAAAACAGCACTGGATATTCGTCCGTGTGGGCCTGGAAATAGACGTCTTCGTAATCAGGATCGTCCGCCACGGTGACCGGCGACCCAATATAAATGATTGCTGGATGTGCATCGGACCACGAAGTGAGGAGATCGCTCGAGGCCTTCAACGAGCAATTGTCTCTGAGCGATTTCAGTCGGCGATATGCAAACGTCCCGACACCCGGTGTCGTCGTCTCCAACGTATCCAGAAGCAACGGTTGGTCTGAAGCCATGTGGTCCATGCCGAGGAGTATCTCATCCCGAAGAGAATACCCGTCTCCGTCGTCATCGCTGGATTCCCATCCGTTCGGAAGGTCGGAGGTCCCAAGAAACGTCCGGGCTTTCTCTTCCAGAACCGCTGTAACGGATAAGTCGTACGTGATTGTGACATGCCTTGTCACCGAGCTTCCGCCTCCAAACGGGGTGACCTCGAATGTCAAAAGGTTCGGCCCGGGAGTCAAATCGACCTGGGTCACCCAATCCGCGTAGCCGTTTGCGGAGACAACCTCCTGGCCATTTACACTGATAGATTGGATTCCCTGGCCGCTGAATGCCCTGCCAACGACCTCAACAGGTGTCTGACTGACCTGGGCGCCGTCCTCCGGACTCACCACAAAGTCGATGGAGCTGGGCTCGGCGGGAACAATATCCGACCGTATGATGGCGAGATGGTTGTTACCCAAGATGGCGGCGAATCCGTCGCCCCCCCAGCGTACGAGCCTCGCGATGGATTGCGAAGCCGATAGGCTTCCAAACGTGATCTCCCTCACCTTCAAGTAGCTCTCGCTGTCGAAGGAAACGATGCGGTTACCACGCGAGAAATAGACCCGCTGTAAATCTCGATCAGGTTCCAGTCCCGTGGAACCTGAATAGAAGGTGGTTCCGAAGGCTGTATTGAGGTCAAATGACCCGGCCACAGCCATGATGTCCGCCCGGACTGCCGTGCCGTCCGGGCTGTAGACATTGTATCCATCGCTTTCGATGTCATTTGAAAATCCCGAGAACAGCCCCCCGTTCTCGACCTGCGTCTGCACGCCTTCACTGTCGATGAGAAACTTGAACGACTCAAATCCTGTGTGTTCCGTGTTGTAACCAAACACCAGCGACGGGTCCGGGAGCAGTTCAACCTGATCTCCGTTGTAGGTTCCACTTGTCTTCGGGCGCAAGACGCCATTGTCATACACGCGTACTCCGTCCCATCCACTGCCAAGCACGATCGAATCAGTGGCGCCATTAAGCACTTCAAGATCATCAATGGACAAACTGGGGAATGAAAGTGTGTCCAGCACGGAATACTGGATGAGTGACACCTTGTAAGCCAGATTCCGAGCCTTGCCCAATGCGTAGACGGTCGAACCGTCTTCCGATATGGTCAGTTTCACGACTTCGCCCGGAAGTTTGATCGTGTGGGCGATCCTGCCGTTGAGCGGATTCATGATCAGCACAGAATCGGCAATGCCGGCAGGGCTGGCACTGGTGGTGGCAATCACCAAGTCGCCATCAATCGGGTGTACCTTTACGTCCGCCGTTGGAATTTCAACGACATTCAGTGAGTTCGGCGTCGATTCGAACCCCACATTCAAGACGTCCACAGCCGTGTTGTTGTTGTAATCCTCATCCAGTGAAGACGTGGTGACCACAACCGTTGCGATCAAAACGGTTAGCCGCTCGGGAATCGCGCTGGCTTCGAACAACGCTGTCTCACCGGGATCGAGGTCTCCCAGATTATGCGCCACCTCGTGGACAGAACCGGGAACCAAGTTTGAGACGCCGGAACTGAAGTGTTGACCGTCATTCAGAAGCAGCCGCATGGTCACATCCTTCGCGGTCGTGTCACTGGTGTTCGTCACCTGGAAGGTGTAGCGGTGCGGAGTATCCAGTGTTGCCTCCTCTACGTCAGAAGAGATTCCGACGCTCAGATCAACAGGGTCACCGGATGGAATCAACGTGGCGTCATCGAGAAACACAATCTCACTGTTGTCCGTGCGGAATGCCAGTCCGCTGGCCCCGTAGCGCACCACCTCCAGGATGCTGCCGATATCGGGTATCTCGAAATAGGCGATGGGCGTAAAGGCCTGTGTATCGAAGATGGCCACTTCGTTTCCACGCGCGAAAATGACGCGGGAGGTGGTCAGATCAACTTCAAGGCTTGCCGTGCCGCTCCCGGTCAAGGGAAGGCTGATGTCGCCAATTATGCTGAAGTCCGATCCATCCGCGACGCGACCATAGTTGGCAAACAAAAGGTTATTCCCTCCCGCAAGGCGCGTGCCGAAGCCCGAAAAAGGGGAGCCGCTGAACGAGTCGGTTTGCTTT
>JAOTYS010000613.1 GCA_029861795.1 Gammaproteobacteria bacterium
GTAAGTTCTTATAAATCAACAACTTGCGATCTTGATCAATCTCAAAATGTAGTAATAAAGAGTGTAAATGAGCCTTATTTAGTGATGTGTTGGTACATTATTGCTACATACGAACAATGTTAGTGGGCATACCTAATCACTTCCTGAAAGCTGACGCTCAGAAATTCACGATAGGCGGCAGAAACCGACCCAAGGACTAAACCGCTCTCGCGGTATCGGGTGTAGGCGTCGAGCGCATCTTCTTTATCACTGACCGTGGTGTCTTTTATGTTTTGAGATACGGGGCATTTGGCCTCGTCTCAACACAGGAGAAGACACCATGACACAACTCAACCAACCCATCAGCCCTCTGCGCCAGCGCATGATCGAAGACATGCAGCTGCGTCAGCTCGCACCCGGGACCCAGACCAGTTATATCCGTGCTGTTAAGAAGTTGGCCGGGTTCCTGGGTCATTCACCCGATACGGCTACGGCAGAAGACCTGCGCCAGTTCCAGCTGTATTTAACCGATCAGGGAACCTCGCGCATCACCATCAATGCGACGATTACCGCGCTGCGGTTTTTCTTCGAGGTTACCGTGGGGGATAAAAATATCGTGGATAAGCTTAATACGGTACCCGTCCCACGCAAGTTGCCGGTAGTGCTCAGTCGCGAAGAAGTCGGTCGACTGCTGGAAGCGACCAGTAGCCTGAAGTACAAAGCCGCTTTCGCGGTGGCCTATGGGGCAGGATTGCGGATCAGTGAGGTAGCAAGACTCAAGATCAGTGACATCGATGGTGAGCGCAAGACCCTGCACGTGGAACAGGGCAAGGGGCGTAAAGACCGTTATGCCATGCTCTCCCCGGTGTTACTGGATATCTTGCGCGCCTGGTGGCGTGAAGGCCACGCCCAGGGCCTGTTACTCGAGGGTGGCTGGCTGTTTCCCGGCCAGGACCCGGTCAACCCGTTAAGCACCCGCCAGCTCTCCCGTGCCATTCGTGCCGCCGCAGTCGATGCAGAGATCGACAAGCGCGTCTCGATGCACCTGTTGAGACATTCGTTTGCAACCCACCTGCTGGAGCAGAAGGTCGATATCCGCCTGATCCAGGTATTGCTCGGCCATAATCAGCTCGAGACCACCAGACTCTATACCCAGGTGGCCACCGATGTACTGCAGGAAGTCACAAGCCCGCTGGAGATCCTGTCACTACCGACATAGCCTGAGTCATGTCCCGACAGGCTCTGGAGGTCGCGGACATCTTCCGCGCCCAGGGTAAGGTATGGCGTCAGGCACATGCGGGTCACATCAGTCTCGGCCAGCTTAAGGTAATGTCGGCCATCGAGACTTGTCGCAGTGCCGCTCTCGGTGGTCATGTGTTGCATTGCCAAAGTTGTGATCACCAGCAGATTGCTTACAACTCCTGCCGTAACCGGCATTGTCCCAGGTGCCAGGGCAGCGCTGCGCATCGCTGGCTCGAGGCGCGCCAGGCCGACCTGCTGCCGGTCGAGTATTTTCATCTGGTATTCACCCTGCCAGCACCGATCAGTGACCTCGCCTATCACAACAAATCGGTGATCTACGCCCTCCTGTTCAAGGCCGCCGCCGCAACAGTGCAAACCATCGCGGCTGATCCCAGACATCTGGGCGCACGCGTGGGGCTCACCCTGGTATTGCATACCTGGGGTTCAGCCATGACCCATCATCCGCATGTGCACGGGATCGTTCCCGGTGGCGGTTTATCGATTAATGGTGAGCAGTGGATCCATTGCAGGCCCGGCTTCTTCCTGCCGGTACGGGTACTGTCGCGACTGTTCCGGCGCTTGTTCCTGGAAAGTCTCAAACAGGCCTATCAAGCGGGTGGCCTGCAGTTTTTTGGTGAACATCAGTCATTGGCGGATGCTCGGATCTTTGGGGATTGGATTAAGCCCTTAAGAAAGATCGAATGGGTGGTTTATGCCAAGCCCCCGTTTGCCGGGCCCGAAGCAGTACTGGCCTACCTGTCGCGTTACACCCACCGGGTGGCCATCGCCAATAGCCGCCTACTTGGCTTCAACGAGCAAGGCGTCACCTTCAAGTGGAAAGATTACCGCAGCAAACAACGATTCCGCTACAAGCGCATGACGCTTAAAACCGATGAGTTTATCCGGCGCTTTTTAATCCATGTACTGCCCAGTGGCTTTCACCGTATTCGCCATTATGGATTACTGGCCAACGCCGGGCGGCAAGACAACCTCAAACGGGCACGGGAACTGTTGATGGATCAAACCGATGAGGTGATTAAAGATAATAGTGCCATAGAGAGCACCGAATCACGACAGGATGTTGTGCCTGAACTGGCTCAGCCAACTTATATCTGCCCGGACTGCGGTAGTCCTATGGTGATCATCGAGTGCTTCGAGCGAGGACAGATGCCGCGTGCGCCGCCAGTGAGGATCATTGCGTTATGATCGCCGTCATTTGCGAGTCACCCTGGTGGTTATTTTGTTACTGGCAAAAACCGGTAATGGGCCGTCTTGGCCGACCCTGTCAGAATGACCGGTTTATCGTCGTGATCAGCTCCCGGGAAAGATCTGACCTGGCCTCGGCAAGCTATCGATATTGGTATCGGGACGAAAACGGTCGATTGATTACCGGCTGTTACTCCAGCGAGATCATTCAAATCCCCATAGTATTCCAACACCCGGTAATACCTTGCCGGTGCCCCGCGGTTTCGTCCCTGGGGGCCTGTCCGACGCCTGCCCGTTGAGTCTTGTGACATCTTGTCAGTGCATTGCTACGGGGCAGGCATCTGACCAACCCTTAACCACAACCGACACTCGG
>JAOTYS010000614.1 GCA_029861795.1 Gammaproteobacteria bacterium
ATCGAAAAATCCATAGGCTTTGTCGTAGTATCCATGGGGGGTATTGAAATTAACCTTCCCTAACCCCGCTTTCCGGCGAACAATGGGCTCCCAAAACTTCCAAGCCCCGCGAGGCTTAAAAAACGCCTTGTAATAAAAACCCACCGGAAGAAATTTTGCGAAGCGTTCTATTCGCGCTTCACGATCATGCTCCAGACTTCCGCTATAGTTCTGCGCCATGACCTCAAGATCATCGGTTAACGCGTGGCAATCCGCTAGCACGTTTGGCTCATGTGGTAGCTGCACCAAGGTGTTGGCGTCTTGGCCCGCCATGGTTAACACACCACGCGGTCGGTGATACTTAAACGAGCGTGACAACAGCCAAACGTTGTTGGCCGCGAGCGCACTTGCAATGGTGTCCCCAACCAGGCCCCGATACTCACGGTCCTCGAAGCGAAAACTTATCGTCTCGCTGTGGTCCACCAACAAACCAGCCGGTTTCGCCAAGCGATTAGTTCCAGTCATAGACTTAGCTATCCCTACTTTGGAACTCGACGCGCTTGTCAAATAGCTCGGTCACCGGATAGCTCCGCACTATTTCGTCTGTCACCGTGTTGCGTTCGGCGATAAACCAATATGAAGTGGGGGTGTGATACCACCACTCTCGGACGACACCGACTAGGTTGTCACGCAAGAACACATACTCTGCCCAGGCTTCCGAGCTGCACGTACTTGGATCCGGCATTTCCGTCACTTCACCCCCATAGACAAACTCGGACATATTACGGGGACCATTCAAAGGACAGTGCATGACTTTCATGATCAGCTCGATGGTTAATGGCTCGCCGCCGTGGCGCCCGCCTCATTGATTTGCTTAAAGGTCTTGAACCGATCTAGCCCGAATGCTGCGATCAACTCCGGCACCTTTCCCGTGGCGACAAGCTGCGACATAGTCTTGCCGCAGATTGGGGTGGCCTTAAATCCCCAGGTCCCCCAACCAGCATCCAAGTAGTAGTTCTCCACCGGACTCAATCCCATTACCGGACTGTAGTCGGGGGTCATATCGGTGATGCCGGCCCACTGGCGTAACAATTTCACCTCTGAGAGGAACGGAAACATTTCGATGGTGTGGGCCAGCAGGCTCTCTTTAAGCTCTAGTGAGGAACGCGTGGAGTATAGTGGATAAGGATCCGAGCCCCCCCCGATCACAATCTCGCCACGCGCGGTTTGGGACACATAGCAATGAAGTTGCGCGGAGCTTACCAAAGGATCCAGAAACGGCTTCAAAGGTTGTGTCACCATTGCTTGCAGGGGATAAGTGACAATTGGCAAGCGAAAGCCCGCGATACGCGCGAGCACCGAACTCATCCCTGCCACCGCCTGTACCGCACAACCACATCCAACCAGGCCACGATTGGTTTCGACTGCTGTGATCTTGCCGTTTTCTATCTGTAACCCCGTCACTTCTGTGAGTTGATGCAACTCCACACCACGCTCCGCCGCACCCCGCGCATACCCCCACGCCACTGCATCGTGACGCCCTGTTCCACCGTCGGCATGCCATAGACCAGCGAGGATGGGATAGCGAACGTCTTCAGACATATTCAGTGTGGGAACGAGTTCGCGGATTTGCTCCCGATCGATGAGCTCGGAGCGTACCCCGAAGTGCTTGTTAACCTCTGCACGCCAGCGAAAACTGCGAATAGTGGAATCGGTGTGGGCGAGTGTGAGTTGCCCACGCTCAGAAAACATAACGTTGTAGTCGAACTCATTACTCAGGGTATGAAACAACTTCAGTGATTCGTGATAAAACGTGACCCCCTCGGGTGTCAGATAATTGGCGCGAATTACTGCGGTATTTCGAGCGGTATTGCCTCCGCCTAGATATCCTTTTTCCAGCACCGCGACATTACGGATGCCATGCTCCTTAGCAAGGTAGTATGCCGTGGCGAGACCGTGGCCACCTCCACCAATAATGACGACATCGTAGTGCGGATTTAAATCTTTACGCGCAGTGAAGTGACGCCTGGCCGGATACTTGGTGGCAAGACCATACTTAAGCAGACCAAACGGCATAGAGAGGTTGTCGGCGTTATGTGATCAGTGCAGTGGACTGTTGCGCATCGCGGCTGCGCAACACACTACTCACAGTTGGTCAAAATTTGGCGTAGGCCTTTCTTAGATCCACCATGGGATGTCGCTTAGACATTTGGAATTTGATAAGCAGCTCACGCGCGATCATATCTCGATCCTGCTGGTTATCTGGCAACCCCATTTCTGCCGGCACCGTGACCCAGCCGTTGATATTTCGATCAAACACCGCTGGTCTCCCTTCTTCGTATCCCATGTGGACATCCTCGAGCCAATTGAGATCCTCCCATCCCATTGCTTCCATGTATTTTTGCAAAAATGGAGTCAGTCGACTGTAGTCAGGAACCAGGTTGACATCGTATCGGTAACCGATGTGTTGCCCGATATCTTTTTCACGCTCAGTGTCGAGTCCGTCTGTCTTAATGTAACGGTCAATGTCTTTATCGGTCATCGGCATACCCTCAATAACGCGTCATGTCAGGTCGACCCACGGTGTGCTGCGAACCTGCCAGTGGCACCTGTGCCAAGGCGGAAGCCTCCATCGTAAGCGCCGCCAGATCTTCGGGCTCCAGGGAATGCACATTGGTCTTACCACAAGCCCGGGCCAGCATCTGACACTCAATGGTCAAGGTGTGCAGGAAATTGTATACACGCTCCGCTGCGGAATCCGGATCGAGTCGCCTGCGCAACATCGGATCCTGGGTAGCGACCCCCACCGGACAACG
>JAOTYS010000615.1 GCA_029861795.1 Gammaproteobacteria bacterium
AGCGGCCATTCGCGATGGCGATATGTCGATCATACGGCGTGATATAGATCGTTTTTGGTCTGATCCAATCGTTGTGCTTTACCTCTGCCACCTCCAAAGCCGTGTCGCGCGCCAAGAGCTCTCCCAGCACACTACGGTGTTTCGGATCAAGATGCTGCGCGACGACGCAGACAACGTTGTCGAGCGGCGGTAAATGAAGAATCAACGAGCGTAGCGCCTCCAAACCTCCTGCCGAAGCACCTATACCAACAACAACGAAGTCCTGGTTAGCAGTCGACTTCGTTGATTTTCTTCTGCCCGCCAATATCTTGCGTTTGCTGGTCGGAATGGCTCTCGCCTGAGGAGCTGTCTTTGTCTTTTTTCGATTCACAGGTCTTGCCAACCCGCATTATTCACGAATGTCACCAGAGATCTTCTTAGGGAACGTCATCTGATTAATTCCGATATTCTGCGATAATACGTCTACGAATAAAGCGACTGATCAGAGTACATTCCGAATGCGCCAAACGAGTTTTGTTGACGGCAGTTTGAAGCAGTTTCACAAGCGCACCCGCAAAGAGCAATTCCTAGCAGAGATGGAGACCATTATCCGCGGCAGGAACTGACTGCGGTCATTGCGCCCCATTATCCGCAGCCCCAAGGGCTGGACGCCGTCCGATTGGGGTGGAACGGATGCTGCGGGCTTGAGGCGGCGCAGTTCTGACACACCCAGGCCCCCGAACTTTTTCTTCCAGTTGTAGAATGTGGCCTGCGAGATCCCAAACTTGCGGCAGATCTCCTCTACGCGCGTGCCGGTCTTAGCTTGCCGTAGCGCAAATGCAATTTGCTCTTCGGCGTGCTTCCACTCCTTCATCGGACCATTCCTCCGTCAGTTCAGAATACATGAAATGGCCGGATTTTCTAAGCCTGGGTGGTCCAGTTTTTCGGGGCCTCCCCCCCTGACCCACATTCGTGCTCAGGATGTGTGGCAACGAAACGTTCTAGCACGTTGTACCAGCGTTCGGCTTGCTTGGAATCATGCGTTTCCCGTGCCTTCAACATGTCATCCAGAATCATTTGCTGGATTACCGACGCGCCGTCCTCACGATGGATAAGCTCTTCCGCCATCAGAATGGCGGCCATGTGGGGTATGTGTTCGTGCTGGACGATTGAACTAATCTCGTCCTCAGTGAAATCGCACATTCCTAGACAGTCTTCATACGTTAACATGGTGTGTCCCTCTGTTTCGCAACAGTCTCGAACGGAAGGTGGTCCATTCCTAGTTGAAATTCTCTGACGCTCAATGCTGCCACTACCCAACAGTATCGTTTGCTTTGAGTTTTTCCAAGGTGAGCATCCCCCGCCACAGCGGGGTTGTGTTGAGACTTAAGTCGTCCGTGCCTTTTGTTACCGACAAAAGGACGCCATCCGGACGTCTAGGCAACGCTTGTCACAACTTTTTGAGATCCGCGGCGGCTTGTTTGCCCCGTTCCTCGACCACGTTGTAGCTTACGCGCTGACCATCAGCCAATGTCCTAAGCCCCGCGCGCTCCACCGCGCTGATGTGCACGAAGACGTCATGCGAGCCGTTTTCAGGCTGAATAAAACCAAATCCCTTGCTGGGGTTAAACCACTTAACAGTACCACTAGCCATTCTGGCCTCCATATAAAATTTCCGCGCGCGCATCGAGCGCGTGTCGAACAACCTGGTTGTCTTGGGTGTCTCTTTCCACGCCGCCCAGAATCGGGCGACTAGCTGAAGGCAGGCAAGTACGTAGAAGATTGCAGAAGAAGCATGCGCCCTATTCAGGTGAAACGCAAGAAATCTAGTTGAAAGTTTTGATGGCTTGAATCATTGTCTATTTTCTTTGCCTCGCAAGCAGGACAGTAATTAGTTCGTGTATGTGGTCTTCGAATAAGCTATACTGCGCAGTGTGCTGCTCTTAGCGTGTCGAACCTAAACTACGCGTTCAAGGGAGCCAAAAGGCAGTGTTGGTGTGCATGTCCGAGTTCGGAAAGCCTGATACGCTGCGGAGGCACCCACTTGGAACCAATGTGACTCTGGTTGATGACGCGCGAGCTGCAGCACATACCCACCTTATCTCGAGGTCGCAACAGGCCCTTCGTCATTCTCTCGAATTATGTTGGTATCAAGTTGCGCTAATAGAAAAACCGAAACATCTTCCATGTCAGCTGCGGGTGGAGCGAGATTTCTTTTTTGTGCAATAGCGGAACTGCTTAAAGTGTCCGCCTTGCGAGGCCAATACCGGACGCTCAGGTGCTGAAGCTCCAATCCAGCAGAGGGTCGCCGGCGGCTGCGGGGGCGAAGACGCCGTGGAAGCGGGTTAGATTCACCCCCGGTTTCGGGAGTAAGGCAGCCAGGCGGGCGATAAAGTCCAGGGGCTTCAGGGTGATATGTGTCGTGCCGTCTCGATAGGGCGTCTGCTCCAGAGAATGGTTTTGTGTCGCTCGCGGTAAGGTCTTTCTACGAACGACTAAAGGAACAGCACATTGTAGGCCAATTTGAGCGCCCATGGCACCGGCGCCGATAATGCTGATTGTTTCAAAGGGTTTTATTTTCATTATCGTTATTCCTTCCACCCGACTGCCTCACACCAAACGATCGCTATGAAGGTGTGCGTGTCTAATTATTGATCATGCTGCGAGCGGAAGCTCGACCAACCCACGGCAGTGCGCCTGCCATCGGAAATCATCGATCTTCGCGCGTGGTATTATGGATTCGCCAGCTACTTCGGCTGGCGCATCTCCACCAAGCGAAGCGTGAACACGTTCCTCATTGTAATAACATTGG
>JAOTYS010000616.1 GCA_029861795.1 Gammaproteobacteria bacterium
GCTACGCATAATGCCTCCCGCATACCATTGAGCGTGTGTGATTCGCTCGACCGATTCGTATGCTTGGGTCACGCCGGTATCGAAGAAAATGTATAAGTAGATTCCACTGACAGCCACAATCCAGTAGAAGAACCAACCTAATGCGCCCAAGTGATAGAGGGGATTGCGAGACGATCCGAAGGCAAGATCGAACGCACGTTCGGCGCGCTCAAGCAGAACTCGGGCAGTGCGGCGGAGATTGTTCACCCTGACCGAAGTCTAACAGTCGGGATGGTAGTCACTATTATCAAGGTCTCTACGGCGAGCTTGATTGTGTGTGGCGCTAAGTCGCAGACCTGAACGGTTTATTCTGACGCCATTCTCGAACAATAAAAGCGGCTACGCCGCCAAGACATGCCAGTCCTACCCCAATGGCGACGAACAATGAATAGTCGAATCGATATCGACCCGAGGTCGGATCATAGACGGTGCAGATCAATCGCACACCATTGATCCAGCCAGACACACTCGAGGCATTCACACGCGTGCCGAAGATCAAATCCTTAAGTGGCTCGACCAGCTGTGGCGAATCGAAACTCGAGCCGTAGATCTGACGGTAAACACGCCTGTCAGCATCCAGCACAGTGGTCTGTATCGTATGATCGAACCCATTGGGCGAGGCAAAGTAGGTAAATCCAAGATCTCGCGTCAACGACTTGACAGTGTCTGTATCCGCGCTCAGAAATCTCCAGTTGGGGAGATCCAGATCTCGATCGGTCGCGTATTGCCGCATGCGCTGAGGCGTGTCCATGGCCGAGTCGAAACCGATTGTCAGTACCAGAAAACCATCTGCTCCTAATGCCTCTATTGCGATCTCGGCTACTGAGGACAGATGACTCGTCAACATGGGGCAAGTGTGATAACAGCTGGTGTAGATCAAATTAATCACGATTGGTCGACCATCAAGGTCGGCGAGGCGAACATTCTGACCGTCGGCGCTGGCAAATTGATAGTCACCGACTGTTGCCCCAACAGAGGCTTGGCTGATTTGAAGCGCTTTTGATTCGTCAAATTCAGAGTCAACCTGCTCATGGCCGTACGCTGAGTAGGCCACGAGCGACACTATCATACAGGCTGCGATACGGGGCGAGCGCAGGTTTACTGCGACAAGCATTTTCGCTATCCAAGCAACCAGGGATCGATAATCGCGGCCAACAGGAGAATCGATAGCTGCACTAATGAGCCACGGAAATTGACCTTCGCCGCGCGAGGACCGGGGCGGCGTACGAGCTGTACACTTGTCCAGATAAAATAGGCACCTCCTATTGTTGCCCCCAGCAGATAAATCCAGCCAAGCCCGTAACGCACCGGCAAAAGCGATAGCATTACCAACGCCACCGTATGCAACAGGATCACCCATGCCGCGATGGATGGGCCCACAATGACTGGCAACATAGGTACACCGGCTGCGGCATAGTCTTGTCGGAAGACGAAGGCGAGGCTCCAAAAGTGTGGTGGAGTCCAAAGAAAGAGTACCGTGGCGAGAATGACGGGTGCGGGTGCGAGGGCAGGATCCACTGCAGCGGCACCGGCAAGCACGGCAAAACTCCCTGCCAGACCCCCCAGCACGATGTTGAGCCAAGATCGTCGTTTTAGCCAAACGGTGTACACCACTGCATAGGCGAATGCTCCAAGGAATACATAGAGGGCGCTTGTTGGATTTACCGCGAGGGCAGCACTGACCATCGCTAGAGACAATAGTAGTGCTATCCCTAGCAGCCAATAGTTGCTGACTCGAAGGCGTCCGGTTACAAAGGGACGGGTCCGCGTGCGCTTCATTAACGCATCGAGGTCGCGTTCTATGTACTGATTGAACGCCCCGGCGCTCATCGATGCGAGCAGCACCGCCACACCCACCACGGTAATCTGCCATGCTGTCAAGGCGGGCCCAGGGGTGACTGCAATACCTGCTAGTGCACACATCATAATGGCGAGACCGATACGGATCTTGAAAACCGAATACAGCAACTTGGCGGTTTCCGCGGTCATTGCCGGGGTATACCTATTCGGGTGAAGATATTGTCCATTGATCTACGGCTAGCTAAGCGGCCAGACTTCGGAGAGATATTTCCAATTGACAAAATAGTACAGTACGAAGGCCGTAAAGAACACGGCGACAAGTACGGCGGTCCCTGGGATCGAAATTGTTCCAGCGCTGCCATATTCGGCTACCACGGGTTTAGGCGGCTCAGTTGCCTGATCCGATGATCCTTCTATGCGACGGCCGAACAAAATTGATCCCACCACGACAACCACAAAGATCAGTCCTCCCAGTGCCGCTAACAGAGCAAATAGCCCATTAAGACCCATCATCAGAAAAGCCGCTGCGGGGTAATCGAAACTCAAGGCGGAATCGGCAAAAGTGATGTCCCAATGACGGCGAGAAACACCGAGCGTACCAGCCCCCATCATGAATAGGGAGATACCGGCTGCACCTATGCCAAAGAGATAGGGTTGCCACTGGGCAAGTTTTTTGAAAACAAGCTCACGCTGAAAGATAAGATTTACGATTGGGTAACTCATTGCCATAAACGCAAGAGTGGTGCCCGCGACCACCGTGGCGTGGAAATGACCTGGTACATACAGCGTGTTGTGCATGATTAGATTGATCTGCTCCGTACCGAGCACAACACCGGAGATGCCACCTAGGAATCCAAAGAAGATCAAGGACAGAAACATTCCCGAAAATGCCGGATTGCCCCATGGCGCCTTGCGTAGCCACTCGAATAGGCCATTGGTGAATCCCTTCT
>JAOTYS010000132.1 GCA_029861795.1 Gammaproteobacteria bacterium
ATGCATATTGTTCTTGCACCAAGTAATTGCTTCTCCATCGATGTCGCACCCGAAGACCTCCGGTGTCCATGGCAGCGAGAGCAAATAAGCCGTTACGCGTCCGCATCCACATCCCCAATCGAGGATACGGGGAATGCGGTTCAAATCGTGATGTCGTGAAAGTACCTCCAGATACTCCCCCAACGACTTCAGTCCGCTTATCTTAAAATAATGCGAGTCCTCCAAATGTAAAACCCGGTGCATGAGGTGGTTGGGTGGTGTCGGCACTGACGCGACGAGGTCCGCCACAAACAAAGTACTCATTCGCCCTGCCGGCTGACTTCCGTCGAGGCCCAGAACGTCAATCCGTATCGGTGTTTCCTGCCCAGTTCCCTGTCCATCCATCTTGAAGCGAAAACCTGACTTCTCTGCATGCCGGATCCATGGGAATGCCCTTGCCACATCTGCGCGTTCCTCTACCTCGGCAAAACCGACATGCTCTCCGTCGACGTACATGCGAATCGAACTAAAGGGGCGATTAGGCAGCAGTATCCAGCCGCTCACTCGGAGCGTGCCCTCAGCCAGGCTAAGCCTCTCGAAATATCCGCGCGCTAAGTCAACGTTGGTAACATTCACTTCACGAACCGATCCAAACATGCTCAATACCTCCGTTGACTTCAGTGGGCTCTTCCTTTCTTGAGGCGAATCAACATGGGTACAGGTATGGATCGAAACACACCGGCGCATGGGAAACTTATCGTAAGCAATGTCCCCACGCCATAAATTGTGACCGAACGCTGACAAGAAATAGGCTTCGGGATCATCGTCAAGGCAGCGCAACAACTCCTCAAGCTTCACCATAGGAATTCCCATCTCCTCAATCATCATGCGCAACTTTTCCAGATGGTACTTATCGCCGTCCCCCTTATGCACGTGGTCGATCGCATGAATGGAGTATCCGCCGGCCTTCAAGAAACGGCGAGCGGCGGCGAACACCTTGTCGATCTCCGAGGTTGGAATATGCTCAAGCACCGAAATCGAGTAAATGCCATCGAAGCTTCCGGGATCGATTCCTTGCAGATCGTCTGTGAAGTAATCTCGAATGAATCTGATGTGAGGATATGCGGCCGTGAAAGCTTCAAATGCACGTGGGCCATTGCCGCTACCGTCATAAGGATCGATGATTAACACCTCGTAGCCGAGACGGCTCAGGAGATCGGCGACAAAGGGTTCGCCTGCTCCGATTTCCAATAACCTCGCTCCGCGCTTCACTGTCCCCAACATTGCCTTGAACACCCATGCTCTCTGCACGTCCTTCATGTCTCTGTTTATCGTGGTGAGAGCCGGGAGATGGTCCATGCTATCGCAATAATCCCTCACTGTTGCATAGCTAAGTGTCGGGGCTTTGAACATTGAGTATCGCCGATATATCGTCTCCAATGTATTTTTCTTCCATAAAACGCGGCTCTCAGTTATTGCTGTGGGAATGTTCGCCTTTTCAGCGGCAATGTTCTGCTCCGCGTTGGCAGTGTTACAGCGAAAACTTGTTGCGCGTAACTGGGAGTCACGTTCTTCCTTATCTTTCCTAAGACGTGTCGCAATCGGCCGGGCAAGCACCGTCTCATAAAATTTATTCAGCCGCGTGGCACTTTTCGCCCAGCTAAAATTCGTTTCCGCAAACATCCGTCCTCCGTGGCCGATTCGTTCGCGCAACGAAGCATCTTTCCCAAGCATGTGCAACTTGTCAGCGATCTCCAGAGCGTTGCCTTTCTCGAGCAGAAGGCACTCCTCACCATTCTTTAGGCATCTGCCAATATTAGTGTTCGGAAGTATGACGGGCTTACCTGTCGCAAGAAACTCTGGAATTTTGGATGGAAAACGATAGTCGTTAAAATCGTCTGGTCCGCCTGGCTGCACGAGAATATCGGCCAATGCCATAAGGCTAGGTATCTCACGGCGCGGACGATATCCCATCTCAATGCAGTGCTGTCTCAACATCTCCAACTTGTCGTCGAACAACTGCACATAGTCCGTACCAGTCCTTATCAACTTAACCGGAATACCCCGGCGATTCAAAAGTCCAACAGCAAGATACAGACTGCCAACTTCCTTGCGATTAGCTGCGTGGGCGTTGCCAGGGTAGACAACCACATATTCGTCTTCGCCTATTCCAAGTTCCCGACGCTTAGCGTTATCGACTGATAAAGGGCCGCGAAACTGCTCCTCGAACCCTGGCCAGAACACTTTACCGGGGACACTTTCAGGCTTGAATTCAAATAAGCGATCAATCAGGGCCGTTACCCCTATCGCTCGCCTGATAAAATCTTTGTAACGTGTCGGATGAGATAAACCTTTACCGACAAGCCGGTCAAGTTCCTGAGGAGGTAGGCTCTTAACGTGATCAATGCCCATACCTAAGGTTGCGGCGACGATACTCTCTTCGTTGTCTTCCAAGTGGACAATGTATGGACAGCCATAACGTGTAGCAAGCTCCTCGGTCAGCTCGCGCACCAGTTCACGTGGCGTCCAGGCGTGGATGATCGTTGCATCATTGCCGTCCTTAAATCGGATGCCGGACTTGCGCACTTCCCGGAAATTCAAATTTAAAAACCGTGGCTTACCGATAGATCTTACCGTTTTCTTTTCGTCTGGCACACAAACGGCACAGTCAGTGCCAAATTCAACCAGATGATTAGCCAAACTAAATATGTGCACCGCGCTGTTACTGGTGAAGTTATGATAATTGACGAAAACGATGTTCATTCCTCTCCTGAGATCGCAAGCTATAATTCCAGTGCGAAAGCGAAAAATTAACATTGTAATATGGGTCGCCTTGGGCAATAACATCTCCACAGGTGTCTAACAGAAGCGCGCGGTCCATATGGTCGTAGAATCTGCCACGGGTCTTACCTTCGTGGTGGATCAGGTGAGCACGCGGGGTAAATAGGATGCGATGGCCACCGGCGATTAGCCTTTGACAGAGATCGACGTCCTGGTAATGGGTGGAATAATCCTCCACCATCCCCCCACCTTTGATATATTCATCTCGCCGAATCATCATGCACGCCCCCGTCACGGCGGAGACTTCGCGCGTACAGGAAAGCGAGCCCGCGTAACCATCGCTATCTTTCGGAAGACCACGCATGACATGGTCGGCTGTACCACGAAAGCCTAACACAACGCCTGCATGCTGCACGGTATTGTCGGGATAGGTTAAGAGCGGTCCTACCGCTGCGACGTTTGGAAGTTCCAGGTGGAACATCAGGATTTCGATCCAGTCGGGCGTCACGACTTCGGTATCATTGTTTAACAAAATAAGATACTCACCACGCGATTGCTCCGCTCCCAGGTTGTTTGCGCGGGAAAAATTGAACGGTCCCGGAAACGGGACAATCTGGATCGGGAATTTTTTTAGGATGACTAGTGCCTCCGGGTCCGTACTGTCATTGTCGATAACCACCACCTCGAAGTTCTTATAAGTCGTGCGCGAAAAAATGGACTGAAGGCATCGCCCCAAATGCTGCGGCGCGTCCTTCGTGGGAATAAGGATGCTTACCAACGGCCACGTTTCTCTAGGTTCCGGATATATTGTCAAGCGGTGTCCTATGGTAGGATGGGGCTTTGCCACACCCGGCACGCCACACCGCCGTAAGTGGGCATTGACGGCCTCGCTCTGCAGTTTGGGAATCTCTGATTTCTCCTTGGAACCCTGCGCGAGGCTTCCCGGTACTTTTCGCCAGTGATAAAGAATCTTCGGGATATGTTTTATGCGGTTGGTCACTTCCGATACGCGCAGCAGGAACTCGAAGTCTTGAACCTTATCAAAATTTGAATCGAACCCCCCTACTTTCTCGGCCAACTTGCGCCGCAGCACCAAGAGATGCCCCACGTACATCACGCCGCGTAATAGCTCCGGCGACCAATCCGGTTTATGGAACGGTTCGCTCGAAGAACCGTTTGATTCGATCTTGTCTTGGTCGCTGTAAATGACATCGGTTCCTGGTTCACGGTTCAACAACTTCACGTTTTCAAACAACGCGTCCTCCGTCAACTCGTCGTCATGATCGAGCAGAGCAACAAATTCACCTTGGGCCATCTGCATTGCGGTGTTGGTGGCCGCCGAGATATGGCCATTGACGGCCCGACGGACGACTTTTATGCGTGAATCCAACTTCTCATATTCATCGAGGATGTACCCCACATGAGCAGCGGTCGAGCCATCGTCGGCGATGCAAAGCTCCCAGTTCGGATACAGCTGGCCGCGCACGGACTCGATGGCATGGCGTAGCAACCGTTCTGGCGTGTTGTACACCGGCATGAGCACTGAAATTAATGGCTTGTGGGCGAAATGATCAATATATGCCCGAATCGATTGCCGATCCGATTCTTTCAAGGAATCGTATTCATACCGTCCAGTAGAGGCGGATTTCTGAGAATAGGAATATTTGCGCCAGCCTAATTCATATTTTTCTTCCAGCTTATCCCTTAGCCCTTGAAACCCCTTCCGCCGAAGGTGGTCCGCCGTCTTGCGTACAAGTGAGCGCACATGCGCTCCCTGGCGCACGGCAGTTCGTGCGACGCTAAGGGTGATGCGCAAGCCGGCTTCTATTCCGCCAATGTCAGTGATGACGACCTTTTGCAAATCGAACTTTCCGGACCTTTCCATCGGATCGAGCCGAAGGCCTTGAACTCCGAACGATAGGTGGACAATCACGTCTACCACCCCGTCCGCCGGGTCCGGAAGACTAATACAGGCCGCTTCGGTAAATCCATCCATTGTCTGGATGTAGAGTTTTGGTTCGAGGCGAATTGGGTTGGCCTTCAAAGGAAAACGGATACGGGCCCACCCCTCCGGGTAACGCCCATTCCTTGGAACCAACAAAAAAGCCGGATCATCGCCGGTCGACGCCCAACCAAACCCGCCCTCCTTCAGCCGCTCCACCTGGTGATACGGCTGGAGCTCGAGCACACACTTACGCCGCCGCAATGCCCGATATGAGAATTTAATCACGGTCCCCAATTTTCGAACGGGTGAGGTCAGGCGCCATATTTTCGAATGCTCGATACTGGAAAGAGTGTATTCCAGATGTCGGATGTCTCTCTGTTGATCATGGCTTCGTTTTTCCAGATCGGTAATCGTTGCTGTTGCGGTCTCACGACTCTTTTCCAGCTCCGTGGTCAGCGCGTCCCACTCCTCGCCCCTTTCCGCCAGCTGCGCATCCTTATATCGGATATCCCGCTGTTGATTATCGGTTTGTTTTGCAAGAACGGTTATCGTCGCCTTTGCAGTCTCACGGACCTTTTCCAGCTCCGTTGCCAGCGCGTCCCGCTCCTCGCCCCTTTCCCTCAGCTGTGTGTCCCGTTCTGCTAGCTGTGCGTCCTGTTCTGCTAGCTGTGCGTCCCTGTTCTTAAGCAGAGCTTCCTTCTCTGCGAGCTGCGTTGCCATCCCTGTGTAACTGCGTGCACGACTCATCAGCTCGCACAACTCCTCGTCTGTCCAAAGAGATTTCCATTTATTAAAGAAACGCGCGAGATGATAGTCTTCATTTATCAGCTTGTTCGGCTGCACGCCAATACCGCTGCTCTCTGTAACTCGATAGCGCGCGCCGACTCGATCAATATGCGAAAAATCACAGTGTCGCGATAGCTGTACCAGGAAATCCCAGTCTTCATAGAAATCCAGGCTTTCATCGAATCGGCAACCGATTTCCACTAATTCCTTTGAAAACAAGAGGGTGTGATTCGGAATGTAGTTACCGACCAGCATTAGCTCGGGATTATATGTCTCGTTAAACACACGGTCGTATATTTCGCCGCGTTCGTTGATACACTGTGCCCCCGAATACACCACCCGCCGATTCCGGCCGGCTGCATCCATCAGTACTGCAAGATGCTCCGGATCAAACAAATCGTCATCATCGAGGAAGATGAGGTATTCTCCGTGCGCGTTGTCGAGTCCCGTGTTGGCCGCCCGGCTTCGCCCCAGCGCTTGACCGGTCCCGCATAGCCTTGATGGAAAGCGTCCACACCATTCCCCGATCTCGGGGTGACCCTCGCCTTTGGCATTGACGACAACTACCTCAATACTCGGGTAGGTCTGCAACGCCACCGAATCCAGCGCCTCGCTCAGGGTTTCCCGGCCTATGCTTCGGATGATCACTGTCACGAGCGGAATATCTCGGGTATCGACGGCCCGCCCCAGTTTCTTCTGGCGTTTGAACTCGGAGTCATAGAGCCTAAGAAGATTGCCGCGGAGCTCTTCTGTTGAAGTCAACAAATAAGCCTCCGCAGCCTTCACGCTTTTGGGTAATGTATAAGTGCGGTACCGGTTTAACGCAGTGATATGCTGATCGTATTCCTGAATATCCAGCTGAGAAGCGAAACATGCCATTGCGGCTTGCTTTCGTTCTATGAGATCGGTGATATCCAAAAGCACATTAGGGCGCAACGGTACGCCTACTTCATACATTGCTATTTGTTGTGCTTTGTCGCTTCGTCGCACCGCCTCGATAGCGGTCATCCCCAAGGCCCGGTGGTCAGGGTGTATCTCGAAGATCGATGGGGCATAGACCACTGTCGCACCAGTCGAATCAATGGCGGATAGGATTTGCCGTACCAGTTTCTCGCTATATTCGATATCCCTGTCCGCTAATCCCCAGAATAACGGGGTGCCATAACCTAAAATACGTCCGGCATTAATACTTTCCTCCTGCCGTCGCTGGACATAGCCCGTCTCGTCTACACCGTTCATGACGCCCTGAAAGCCGCCGTCCGATACGATGATGACGTGCACCGGATCACCCGCCTCCACATGGCGCATAATCGCACCACCACAGCCAAACACCTCATCATCCGGATGCGGCGCGAGAACCAGCGCCACGCCCTCACCGACGTGTCGGACAGCTTCATAGGGAATTAGGAGGTGTTCCATTAGGCGAGTATTGCTTATCCGCTCGGCCGCTCAAGCGGGTTAGTTGTTCTCGGCCTCAGCGTTTAGACGACTTTGCATATTTGTATGTCCGCGCGAATGTCTCAACAGCATTTATATGCGTTCACTCCGCCTAGCTGCAGAATTTCACTCACCAAACCCCTGAAGAGGCGAGATCGCCGTCTTCGCATCACTGTGCGTACTGCCTGCCAAAGGTTAAGACCATATTCGGTCCGTATGCACTGAAAAAGCAATCGAGATCTCCATATTGAGCCAACACTTGAAAAAATTCATCACTCACGCCCACATTGAACACACAGATATAGACATGTTGCAACTCTGGTCTACGAATCATCGCTATGTCGAAAGCCTCCTCTGCTAGCCTCACTACCCTCACGCCGTTCTTACTCCCAAATTGGACTAAATAGTCCCTGATCTCACAATCTTTGGATTTGTTATCAACAATCACTAGCTCTGTACTCGGACCACAAATCCTTTCGTACAGCGTATTAGAACATTCTCTCAAGGCAACCAGGCTATTCTTGGTAGGGAAAACCAGTTCAATATGCTTGCGAGCTTCCATCACAGAAGTCGCGAACCCCATGCTTGTTTTACGTTCTTCTTCTACTAACGGCTCGACAGTTATCCTTCTGCTGTATTCCACAGCTTTGCGTCCGATTACTTGTTCAAACTGGCCATAAACCGATGCAAGTTCATTGGGCCAATCGATCTCCTTTCCTTCGGCAGCCTTTCGTAGCAAAAGATATGTCTTATTAAGCAGATCCAAAATGTCACTGTTCACATTGGCACCGAGACCAATAACCTGATCGCTCACCACATGATGGCGCAGAGATGGAGTGACGAAGCTCTCAATTTCCCCCCTCTCAGCGCTGATATCTTTTGGCCAAGATAGGCCAAGCGTTCTCTCCGTATCCCTCAATGTTCCTTCCCAATCCTTTAACAGCTGATCATATGTGACAAAGATTCGTTTCCAACCTCGAGTCCACCTTTCTGCGTCAAGCATATATTGTAGCCAGAGCAGGTGCGCATCCTCCGAAGGGATCCCGTCCCGTGTTTCCAGCGACCGCCAGACCTCTTCTGGGTTTCTCAACGTAACGATATACATTGGCTCACATTCCAGCGCATCGAAGATGCCTTGCCACATTGGCATTAGTCGGCAAAGTCGTGGATCTTTCAACGCCCACAGTGGCGATCCGGCGAAATCCCGCCGCAAGATGAGTACCAATATCCGCTGTATCTCCCTAATAGAGTCACTCATGCACCATTCCGCGGGCAAAAACCTGATATCTTTCCAGCTAAGCCCCATGGCCCTTAGCGCTAGTTCATTCAGCGCTGCTACGTCTATATGTTCCCAATAACCCCTTTCGTTATCAGGCGATACGGGTACTAATCTCTCTCCCAGATCAACACCTAACAAGTTCGCTATTCTTGCCATCGCCGATGTTCCGCTGCGGTGCATACCAAGGATTATTAGTGCGTGCTGTCTTCGCTCCATTGCTCACACCTAATTTTCCTCATCAATCGTCGCTTGAAAACTTTGGCGGATATAGAACTAATTGTTTTCGCCATAAAGGCCATCACCAAAATGATTTCAGCCCCCGCCGTAGTCATTCCTCTCCATCGCACCTTAACGTGCACACCGAGAAGCGAGAACACTGTCCTCCAGTCATCCGAGAAAATGGCAAGCGCCTGCCTCTGCATTCGACCAACTGTCGGAAACCTTAGTCTAAGGACCGATGACATTACGACAAGCATAAGATACTCATTTTGATATACATCTAAGTGACGTCGCTTCAGCCCTGCGAGATATTGAGCAGTTCCTCTCAGATACCTTAGATAGTGCCAAGGCTGCCATAGCTTGGAAAATATTTGTCCTCTATCAGCACCATCACCATTCACATAACCAATTACGTTCTTATCGTGTTGAATATAGTCATAAAGACACACATCGATATAACGGATCTTGCCGCTCACTAAAGCGACACATGCAATCCAATGGTCATGGAAGGAAAGGCGGAATTTCTCTGGGAATGGTAATATTCTATCGAGAAGTTGGAAGCGGAAAACAGCCGCCGCTGCAGTTATTGAATTTGACAGGAGCAGAATATCTAAATCTTCATAATTATTTTTTCGGCTATTCCAAAACGATTCCGCGATTATATCGTCACGGTCTGTAACAACCCGCATATCGCAATATACGAGTACAGTGTTTTCCTCGAAGGCCCTTATACACTTCTCTAGTTTGTCAGGGTACCAATAGTCATCTTGATCCGACAGTGCGATAAAGGCTGCGGACGTTGGCACCTTCTTTAGGCATTGCTCGAAGTTATGATAGAAACCTAACCGTTCTCTGTTACGATACACGTGGAACCGATCGTCACCACCACAGATGCTATTAATTTCTGCATACTTATCGTTCGGTGACGCGTCATCATTTACAATACAACACCAGTTCTCATAGGTCTGATTCTTTATCGACTCAACTTGTTTTACGAATCTTCCCACGTCTGGGTTGAACGTTGGTAGACATATGGCGACAAGTGGCTGACTCCGGTTGCCGTCGTTACGTGTCTTGATAGGGGCCCTTGTTTCACGGACAAGGTGTACTGATCCAAGTTCATGTTCCTCCACGACCTTTGTTTTGAACTCTAGACGAAGCCTAATCACCTGATGAGTTTCGCCAAGGTCCTTGGCGATTGGGATTACGCCATAAAAACCAGAATGTAGTGCGTGGCCATTGTGATCTATATCCCTATAGTGGTATGCGACATCGATACGCGGTTCTTTTGTTCGCTCAACTCGAAATGAGTCCTGTCCAATCACTAACCATATCTCTTCAATCTGCCATCTGGGATGAAAACACCATCCGCGTACTAGCTGTACGTTGCCCTCCCCAACGTAGAACACCTCCGGAAATCCCACGTCTAGATTGAAGTAGGTTTGGGTCATGTCTGCTATGGGTACTTCATCAGGCGCCGTTCAACCATCTGCTCAACCACGATATCAGGATGCTCGGTGTGCACCAGCTCCGGAATGAACCCGCTTCCAACAAACACGATTTCCGAAAAGTGCTCCGAGAGGTACGGCACCAACTTGCCGCCAAACGAATCGCCAAACATGAGTAGCCGTGGCAACATTACTCCCGGACGCCTGACCCTCATAACCCGCGATTTTGCATGCGGTCGCGGCTTGCCTTCTTCTCCCCGAGGGCAGATCTCAGAGTCTTTCTCTACCGTAACTACTCGCTCTGGCAAAACATCGGCAAGGTTCAGCATCCTTGCAAGGTCGCCACCTTGATGCTCCTTCGTGTCTACTACAAAAGCCTGTCGCGGGCTGACGCGCATGGACGGAAACCATTGCGCCACAACCAACATGAGTTGCTCATAACCAACCAGTGCACCATAGCAGTTCCAGTGCGTACCCGTCTTGTCATAGATCCGGTGCTCCGCTTTCGCGGTCATGAGCGCCATACGAAGATCCAAAATATTAACCAACGAGTTACCCATCATGTGATGAATCAGCTGATTCGCGCGCGACCTCGAGCCG
>JAOTYS010000617.1 GCA_029861795.1 Gammaproteobacteria bacterium
AGGGAGGTCATAAAAACAATCACGAGATAGCGACACAATCTAATCCGGGGTAAGTTCTGTTGTTTATTAACACTAGCGCAAATAGCAGTTAACATCTGGCTAAGAGCTTTTCGACTTGATTGCAACTGGTTGCCCCCGGACGATAGATGCGGTGACGGAAAATGTCTTTACTGTCTACAAAACTTAAGCAATTTTCTGTTGGGAGACTATTCTTGGCCATACGCGCGCGTTGTCCTAGGGTCGCCTCGAAATGCTCCCTTGTTGTGTTGTTGATGACGAGCGTTCTGGGAGTTACGTTGACCGTCGACGTCAGCGCACAAACGGATCAAGGCGGTGTTCATGACTTCATGACTTACTGCGCGGTTTGTCACGGTTCCGATGCACGAGGTAAAGGCCCGATGGCGAGTAAGTTAACCAATCAACCTCCAGATCTGACTCGTCTTCGCGAGAAGAACAACGGTGTGTTTCCACAAGATCTTGTTTACCAACTGCTCGACGGCAGACGACTGGTGATCTTTCACGGTACACGCGAGATGCCGATCTGGGGTGATCGATTTACGCTTGAGGATCAAGAAACCACGGCGAAGGATCGAATTTCAGCGCTTGTGAACTATTTGAAAGAAATACAAGTCGAGTGACCAGTAGCGTCCGTCCCGCATGCTAGTTTTTAGATCGATAATCTTGACCTATTGATGTTCTCGCAACATTTAGGTTGCAACATGGTTCTAAACCCATCGTAACCGCCATGCCTGGTTAGAGCGCTTTTGGCGATTGGAGCATATACTCCACGTTGGTATTCCAATACTCAGCCGGAAGGAATGATGACCACCAAGCTCTGGGACAATCCACTCGGCACTGATGGCTTTGAGTTTGTCGAGTACACGTCGACAAATCCCGATGATCTTGCTCGGCTGTTCAGGTGCCTCGGCTTTACTGAGATTGCCAAACACCGCAGCAAGAAGGTAACGCTGTATCGCCAAGGTGAGATTAATTTTATCCTCAATAGCGAACCGAACAGTCAGGCCGAGAAATTCACGGAAATCCACGGACCCAGTGCCAACGCCATTGCCTTTCGTGTCAAAGATGCTGCCAAAGCACTGAAGGAACTAGTCAATAGAGGTGCCATACCGGTCGAGTCAGGAGCTGGTCCGATGGAGCTGCGCATACCGGCGATCGAGGGGATTGGCGGCTCGTTATTGTATTTGGTCGACCGCTACGGCGACCAATCCATCTACGATGTCGACTTCAAGCCCTTGCCTGGTGTCGATCTACGTCCCGTTGGCATAGGGCTAACTTACATCGATCACCTGACCCACAACGTCGAAAGTGGGAACATGGACAAATGGGCCGGTTTCTACGAGAAGTTTTTTAATTTCAGAGAAATTCGCTACTTCGATATTGAGGGAAAGCTTACCGGACTGAAATCACGGGCGATGACCAGTCCATGCGGCAAGCTACGCATCCCCATCAATGAATCTTCTGACAATAAGAGCCAGATCGCCGAGTATTTGCAAGATCACAACGGAGAGGGGATCCAACATATCGCGCTAGGCACGCATAACATTTATGAGAGTGTGGAGGCCCTGCGCGAGCGCGACGTGACGTTCATGGATACTCCGGACACTTACTACGACCGGGTAGATCAGCGCCTACCCTTTCACGGTGAAGACTTGCCCAGACTGCGCAAGAACCGCATTTTGATCGACGGTGAAGCCATCGACAAGAATGCGGACGACGATTTGCTATTGCAGATTTTTACAGACACGGTTATCGGTCCGATATTCTTCGAAATCATTCAGCGCAAGGGCAATGACGGATTTGGCGAAGGTAACTTCCAGGCGTTATTTGATTCCATCGAGGAGGATCAGATGCGGCGCGGCGTTCTAACGAAACCCTAGTGGTTCGGCTCTAGGCCCGGTCCGCGCGTGCCCGCTTTTCGAGGCAGTCAAGAGATGACGACATGAACCAGCGGAATCAGTCAAAAGAGGGGACGCAATACCTTCAAGGCTTCCGCAACCACGTCGCCACCGAGGCATTACCCGGCGCGCTACCGGAAGGCCAGAACTCGCCGCAACGCTGCCCGTATGGTCTTTATGCCGAGCAGTTATCCGGAACTGCGTTCACCGCACCGCGCGATCATAATTTCCACAGCTGGTTGTATCGCATTCGGCCATCGGTGGTGCAGTCGGGCTATCGTGAAGTGGGTGCGGGTAATCTGCAGACCGCACCCTTCAGTCACATGCCTGCCGACCCCAACCAGATGCGCTGGGATGCCATGCCCGTTCCTGCCGAACCCACCGATTTCGTCCAAGGGCTGTTTACCATGTGTGGCAATGGCAATGTTGGTAGTCAGACTGGTGTGAGTGCGCATCTGTATGCGTGTAATCGGGACATGACGGAACGGTTTTTCTATAACGCCGACGGAGAACTGCTGATTGTTCCGCAACAAGGTGCTCTCTTACTGCGCACCGAACTGGGTTTAATTGAAGTCGCACCCGGTGAAATCGCCGTGGTTCCACGGGGGGTCAAATTCCAAGTGCGTATCATCGGTAAAGGCAAACAGGCACGAGGCTATATCTGCGAGAACTATGGCCAGGTTTTCGAACTCCCCGGACTGGGCCCCATCGGTTCCAACGGACTGGCCAACCCACGCAATTTCCTCACCCCGTATGCGAATTACGAGGACATCGATGGTGAGTTCGAACTTCTGGCCAAATTCTCTGGCGAACTCTGGGCTAGCCTGCTTGATCATTCTCCGCTGGACGTAGTCGCCTGGCACGGCAAT
>JAOTYS010000619.1 GCA_029861795.1 Gammaproteobacteria bacterium
GCCGTTGCACTGGCCCGCAACCCAATGAATATGGCCAATATCGGTCATGACTTGAATGCTTTCTCCAGGGGACGTTTTGTCCTGGGCCTGGGTTCTCAGATCAAACCCCATATTACCAGGCGCTTCGGGATGCCCTGGCACGGTGCGGCCGGGCAGATGCGGGAGTTTATCGAAGCCATGCACGCGATCTGGGATTGTTGGTACGAGGGCAAACCGCTGGCCTACCATGGCAAATTCTATTCCCATAGTCTGATGACCCCGGAGTTTTCACCCACCAATACACAATACGGCCGCCCGAAAGTACTCATGGCGGCGGTTGGACCGTTGATGACAAAAACTGCTGCTTCGGTAGCCGACGGCATCATCGTACATCCCTTTTGCACTGAATTGCATTTCAGGACCGTGATGCTGCCAAAGTTGAAAGCTTTACTTGAAGACAATGATCGCTGCCTTGCAGATTTTGAAATTCGATATCCCGTACTTGTCGCCAGCGGCGAATCCGAGGAGGAGTTGGAGAAAGAGAAGTTTGCTATCAAGTATCGCCTGGGCTTCTATGCCTCCACGCCTGCTTACAAAACTGTATTGGATACCCACGGTTGGGGTGACTTGCAATCCCGGCTCCATCGATTGACCAGGGAGGGTAAATGGGAACAGTTGCCCCATGAAATCAGTGACGAAATGCTGCAGGCCTTTGCCGTGGTGGGGGAACCTGTCGAGGTTGCACGACAACTGAGAGACCGCTTTAGCGGACTCATCGATAGGGTAACACTGAATCCTCAACATGGCTCAGAAGTTCTGGAACAACAGTTGAATATATTGCGGGGATCGCCCGCACCAGCCCGATAGAACGAACTTGGGTCTCTATCCAACACAAAAACATTACAGGAAAGCCCTCCGGCAGTTGGAAATATTACCATTGAGTCAAGTTACATCCTCATATTCGCGCGTAGCGTGGGCGATGATTGCCCATTCTATTAAGACACCTGCTATGCAGGGTGAGGTAGCAATGCCAAAGCGCCCAAAATCTGATGCAGACAAATTTATTGGTTTCCATAATCTGGCGATCGTTTTTCCAAGAAAGCTTCCAATCCTTCCTTTGCCTCCCCGCTGTCGGCAACCATTTTCTGCAGTTTTGCCTCGAGACTCATACTTTCCGGTAAGCCCATCGTCATTGCAGCATTCAACGCTTGTTTGGCATATCGCATAGCGAGTGGAGGTTTGACGGCCAATTCTTCAGCCCAGCTTTGTACCTCTGGCATAAGTTGGTCTGCCGCTGTGATCCGATTGGCAATTCCAAGATCTGCACACTCGACGGCAGACAGTGTTTTGCCATCGACAATAATCTCATACGCCCTTTTTCGGCCACACTGACGCACCAGGTGCCAGCTAACGCCACCATCGGGAATAAGCCCCAGACCCACAAACGGTTCTGAAAGGTATGCGTCATCGGCCATGACAAGCAAGTCACATGAAAGTGCCAGCGCACTCGCGATACCTATCACCGGACCATGAACTGCACCGATAACTGGCTTGGTTGATTCAAAAACAGACAACAGCGAGGGTTTGTACACTTGATCCAGTATTTGGTCGACCGGCGCAGATTCTTTTGCCTTCAAGTCTCCGCCGGCACTGAAACAGCGGCCCTCGCCGTACAAAATGATGACTCTGATGTTGGTGTCGGCAGTAGCGCAATCGATCGCGCGACGCAATTCAAAGCACATATCAGAATTGATGGCATTCATGACCTCAGGACGATTCAGGCCGATAAAAGCGACTCGATCCGCGCTCTTGTAAACCAAGGTCTGGTATTCGCTCATGGTCTCGTGCCGCTACCGTTGGAGGTCATTTCCGGACAGCACGTACTCAATCGCGTAGTCGTCTATATTCGCGATGCCATGGAGCAGCAATACGCCAATATTTAATCCCAACCGTCAGAGTACGATGCCACGCGAGTAACATCCGCTTTGACTCGGCTGAATAACCAACGGCCATCGACTTTTTGGTACTCATCCGTGTAGTCGCAAAACATCCAGTGAGCTACGCGATCCTCTTCTATGTTCAATGTTGCTGGAACCAAGGTGCGCCAGCGTGCGTGTGCTGTGTCGCCAACTACATCAATTTCCGGATTCGAAAGCGCGTGAACTGAAAAACTCACGGCTGGTTGCTGCGTACGAAAGAATTCTACAATCGCCTTCCTACCTTCGAAGCTGCCCCAAGGTTCACCGGCTTCCCAAACGCCATCATCAGTGAACAGGGCACCCAACTCATCGGCCAGAAAACCAGCGTCAACGAGGTTGCAATACTGGAACTTCAGGCGCTTGATTTCTTCGATGTCCTCGAGTTTTTTCACCCGGGCATTAAGTTCATTTAGGTCAGTCATTTCCTTTCCCTCTCACTGTGTCTTTGTTGGTGGCCACAATCCTCTGATTGCACGAGCGAACAGTGCAAAGGTTTGGTGTCCAGGACCACAACGGCGGTTACCCGCACATCCCAGCTCACGATATTTGATTCACCCGTTGTCTGTCGGACTCAGCAGATCATTATATGTCCGACAGAATCCTGGAGCTTCCGACTGGGCAGTCGGATAAGTGAATTGTGCCACCATACTGCCACAGGATTCCTGTTTCGCAGTCGAACAACCCAGTCATCAAGGGATTGATGACTGGGCACTTGCATTTGTCCGCTTACCAGGCCTTTCGTACGCGCGCACCGATAACTCTTGGGAAGTTAACGCCCTGGTAGCCGCCAAAGTTGGTCGTCTGGCTTTCGAACAGGTACTTCTCA
>JAOTYS010000618.1 GCA_029861795.1 Gammaproteobacteria bacterium
GGCGCTTACCGCGGAGGCGCTGTTCAGCGACAGCCACGGGCACGACGGCCACGGCGATCACGGTAACTACGACGCCGAATCCCTGCGGCGGGCCATCACCACGGGTCTGGATCCCGCCGGCGAATCCCTCGATTCGGCGATGCCGCGCTGGTCGATGAGCCCTTCCGATCTGGACGATCTGGTCGCCTACCTGCGGCAATGAATTCGGGGGACAGTATACCTATCTCGAACTTACCTAAGCATTCGAACCCGAACGAATGTAGTATACTGTCCCCGGAATTACCGGGCATGATGAACCGGCACCGGCAAATGCACAGCGGCGGCTGCGCCGTTTGCCACGGCGCGGACCGTGGGAGAAAACCGGGACAGATCTAATTATGATGAAATAAATCTGTCCCGGTTTTTGCTGCACCTTTTTTGCGGTGCCCTATAAACGTTTGCGAAGGCAGTAGAATCGCTCTCCCTTTGTAAACCCTGAACTGCCAGTAAAACATGACACACAGAACAAGGAGGGCGGGTACGGCGACCACGTAAGGCATTTGATCGATCGTTGAGTCAAGCATCTTGACGATTTTGTCGCTAAATGCCAAAGCTGCCCAAACAAGGGAAAAGGATATCCGCCAGATATGACGCGCCAGTTGGTAAGTTCGTTTCATGCCTTTCAACTGAATATTTCGAATGTCGCCGGCGGCAAAAACAAGGGCCATGATCGCGTCAAATGTGAAAACACCGGGTTCTTTCACCCTATCCCATTCAGGGTTGATAGACAGGGCAGCCAGCCCAAAAATGACGATATAAACCAGGGCAAGATACTCCAGCATTCCAATGACGGGTTGATGGTGGCGAACCGTCAACCAGGCTGTAAACACGGTATAGGACACAAGCGCGGCGAGAAACATATCTTCGACTGATCCCTTTAAAGCGCCGGCAATTCCTCCACTGATCAACATAATGAGCATGGCGATCGTGAATACCTGGCCGGCCTTTTTGTGCTTTGGCGAGCCCTTCGGGTAATAAAAAGCGGCAAACGCAGCCAATATGGCCACTGTTCCCGTAGGAAAATGGATTAACCAGACGACGACTTCTTTCACTTTTGTTCCAACGCTGTACTTGTGTTGTTGATGCCGCTATATTAATCAATACGTTTATTTAATAAATTACCGAAAAATGCATTTTTAATATGCATATATGTATGGAATGGCGATCACTTAATTTTGACTGGAATATGGCGCGGGCCTTACTGGTAACGGTCGAGGAGGGCTCCCTGTCGGCTGCAGCCCGGGCACTCGGATTGACGCAACCGACATTAGGCCGCCAGGTTGCGGCATTGGAAAAGGAGTTGGGGATTGTTTTGTTCGAAAGGGTTGGCAGAGGGCTCGAACTTACTCCCGGTGGTGCTGAACTTCTCGAACATGTGCGCGCCATGGGTGATGCTGCCGGCAGTCTCAAGCTGAAAGCGGCCGGTCAGTCAGGCTCCATCGAGGGAAATATCCGTATCAGCGCCTCTGACCTGGTGGCGAACATCGTCATGCCCAGCCTGATTCAAGAGCTCAGACAGCTGCACCCTGACATTTCAATTGAGCTGATTTCGTCAGATACCATGAGCGATTTGAAGCGCCGTGAGGCCGACATTGCCATACGTGCCATGCAACCTGGAGATCAGGATCTAATTGCACGAAAGATTGGAGATGTGACCGGACACCTGTACGCATCGGAACACTATCTCCAGCAGATAGGTGTTCCCCGGTCAGCGGAAGATCTAGGTAATGCCAATATCATCTGTGATAAATCCGAGATGATCATCAACATCATGGCAGGGTGCGGCATCGAGCTTACTCAAAGAAACTTTGCCATCACGTCAGAAAGCGTCATCACACAATGGGAACTGGTAAAACATGGACTTGGTATAGCGCTTTTACCCGATCAGCTGGCAGTAACAGAGCCGAAATTTCATAGGGTGATACCGGATATACAACCGTTTAAAGGGCCATTATGGTTGGTAGTGCATAAAGAGCTCAGGACCAGTCGAAGAGTTAGGGTTGTATTTGATTTCCTTATGGATGAGCTCTCAAAGTGGTTGCAAACGTAGAAATAAATTTACATTCCGATACTTGATACTGCGCACCACAAATTCGCGGTCGGGGTGACAGTTAACTCAATCGAGAGATAAATTAACCCAACAAACCGGGACAGATCTAATTATGATGAAATAAATCTGTCCCGGTTTTCTAACGGTTTTCGTAAATTCCCACTTCCTGAAAATCTCACCACTAGACATTTGACCGTGTAGCTTTTATGCTCAACCTTCTTGATTTTTCGCAGCAAGTGCATAGCACAGGAGGCTTCCTATGCAGTACGTGCAGTTCAAAAAAGCGAGTATCAGGCAAGCACTCGCAGGCGCGTTTGTCATCGCGTCGTTCCTCGTGACCGGACCCGTGCATTCCCAGTCATTTCCCCCGTTCCCCGAACCCGCGGTCGGACCCTTTCCCGACACCGAGAACATGCGGCTGCTCGACCAGCTGTTGCCCGCAGAAATCGGCGCGGTAACGCCGCGCTCCGGGGTTTTACTCAACGATATCTGGGGCTGGACCTCGCCTATGGGCGAGGAATACGCGCTGGTCGGCACCGGTGACGGCATGTCGATCGTGCGCGTCACCAACCCGGATAATCCCGTGTTCATCGGTATCATGCCGACGCCCGAACCCGACGATTTCGCCAATTTATGGGGCGATGTCGGGGTCTATAACGTCGGCCAGCCGCGCCGGGACAACGATAGCGGCGATG
>JAOTYS010000133.1 GCA_029861795.1 Gammaproteobacteria bacterium
TATATTTAAAAAATCTCGCGGTTGATTATTTGAAGATTGATGGCAGTTTTATCCAGAATTTTGTCGAGGACCCTATTGACCATGCCATTACAATAGCTATAAATCGCGTCGGGCACATCAAAAAGATACTTACCATAGCGGAGTGCGCGGAGAGTTCCGCAGCGCTCGATCAGCTAAGGGATATTGGTGTCGATTATGCTCAGGGCTATGCCTTTGATGCACCCAGACCGTTGACGGAGATCCAGCAATTCGCCAACGGATCATGGTTGAACGGCTCGAGTGCTAGAATGTAGTGCCCCACTTTGGCACACGATTTGAGAGGTATCTCGGCCTATCCGAGGCCAGTCTATCGCGCTACCTTAGATTACGCTGCCGGTTGCGGCTGACGTATCGATTTTTTGCGATTCTCTAATGGCGCGACAAAGATCGCCATCATCGGCGGGACTAGCAGCAAAGTAAGGATCGCCGAGAGGGTCAGTCCGCCTACAACCACCGATCCTAGGCCGCGATAGAGTTCAGAGCCCGCCCCAGGGAGTAACACCAGCGGCAACATGCCAAACACGCTCGTTAGCGTAGACATAAAGATTGGTCTCACTCGATTCTGTGTTGCGCGAAGAATTGCCATGGATGCATCCATGCCTTGCTCGCGGAAGTTGTGCAGTGCTTGATGGACTAACAATATGGCGTTATTGACCACGATGCCGATCAGGATCACGAAACCAAGCATGGTCAACATGTCGAGGGGCTGGTGGGTATACTGATTGAGCAGTGCTAATCCGCCGATACCCCCAGCGCCCGCTACGGGCACGGACAGCAAGATAATCAACGGATATACAAAACTCTCGAACAACACGGCCATGACTAGGTAAACGATGGCCAGAGCAAGCAGCAAGTCCACCGCCAAAGCATCTCGAGTCTCGATGAGCTGGTCGGCAGTGCCGGAAAAGTTCAGTTTGATCCCGGGCGGTAATCCTTCCTCGGTCAGAGGTTGGATGACCTTTTCACGAAGCAATTCGATCGCCGCTTCCAGTGGCACGGCTTCAGCGGGACGAATCTCTAAGGTAATGGTTCGAAATCGTTCGCGGTGGCGGATTTCGGTGGGTCCCGCAGTAACCAGGATGCTCGCGAGTGAATTGGCCGGGAGGATACGACCGGAGGAAGTCACGATCGGCAGGTTGGCGATATCTTGGGTCCGTGACACGCCAGCCACTGGTCCTTGAAGCGTTAGGTCGATCAGCTTTCCGTCCACGGTAACTTCTGTAACTCGTAAGCCGTCATTAAAGGCATCTACTGTATCTGCTAGCTCTCGGGCGCTCACACCGCTATCCGCGAGCCTTAGTCGATCCGGACTCACTCGCACCTCTGGTGCGCCCAGTTCAAGGCCGGGATTCGGTCTTAAATCGTGACCTCCGCTAAATGGAAACACTTGCACTACCTTTGCCATCGCGCGGTTTGCTACCTCGAGGATGGTAGGTAAATCAGGACCCGAGACGTCGAGGTCGATCTTGCGACCCGAGCCTATCCCTCGGCCAAAAATGGACGGTTGGTTGATAAAGCCAAAGGTCCCGGGTTCGCGAAAGGCGGGACCCCGTAAGATCGGTTTAAGCTCGCCGGCGCGCTGTGGTTCCACCGATACCGCTCCAAGGAAGGTGCTTGCGCGGGTGGCGACAAAAAAGAAGCGTTGGATCTTTGGCGGTTGTCCAGGTTGTGACTCGGGTCCAGAGACAGTGGCCCAATGTGGTTTGACTTCCCTTTCGATTTCCTCAGCGATCTCGGTCATGGTGGCGAGGTTATAGCCCGGTGGGGGGATGATTATGCCGAACAGCAGGTTGCGGTTTCCTTCAGGCAAGTACTCAAGTTTGGGCAAGAATTTCCAAGCCCCTATCAAGGCGCAGCCAGTAATAATGGCCACTACTGCCAACGCGAGACTGCGACGCTTTACCACTTGAGTGGTGAACCCTGTTAATAATGCGACGAATAATCCCGCGATGTGGTCGATGCCCCAAAGACGCAGTCGGATGATACGGTGATCCGAACCGGGGCGTTCGGTAAAGCGAAGTAAGCGTTTGGACAGTGCTGGAATAACTGTTATGGATACGATCAGCGATAGCGTTACTGCCACAGAGATGGCGACGGCAATATCACGAAACAACTGACCCGCTTCGAGTTGGATCACGAGAATAGGAATAAAGACCATGACCGTAGTCAACGTGGATACAAGCACAGCGCCCCACACCTGTGTTGCCCCGCGGTACGCCGCCTCCCGAGCCGAGTACCCCTCCTCACGCAATCTGTAGATGTTCTCCAACACAACGATGGCTGCATCGACCACCATACCCACAGCGAATGCGAGTCCCGCCAAGGAGATCACATTGATTGAACGTCCCAGGGCAGCCATAGCGACGAACGCGCCAATCACTGAAACCGGGATGGACATTACAACGACCAAAGTCGCTCGAATGGAGCGTAAGAACAGCAAAAGTATTAGTGCCGCCAAGCTTCCGCCAATCCAAATATTTTGTTGAACGAGGTCGATGGCGGAGTTGATGTAGACGGTCTCATCGTACACCTGGCGTAAAGTGAGCCCGGCGTTGGGCACGGCAGACTCTTTTAACTCTTCGACTGCTTCGCGAATTCCTCGCATGGTTTCGATCACGTTGGCACCGGTCTGACGCGTTGCATTAAACGCAATCGATGGTTGTCCAAGCAGACGAATGGACGCGGTCGGCTCCTTATAGCTGAAGCCAACGTCAGCAACGTCCCCAACTGTGACTCGGGCGATTCTTCCGGTGTTTGACTCTTCCCACGAGCGCACTACCACCGCTCGAATCGCTTCTAATGTGTTTAACTCTCCTTCAGCGCGGACTACATAGCGTCGTTTCCCTTCATCAACATCCCCGGCGGACACTGAAGCGTTGCCTGCTCGAAGTGCACCCACAACATCGCTCACTGTGAGCCTATATTGGGCAAGGAGTTGTGGTTCCACCACCACTTGAATCTCGCGCTCGCTCCCACCAAAGACATTCACCCGGCCGATGCCGGGTACGCGCTCGATGTGTTCCTTGATGACGTCTTCGACGAAGTCGCCAAATTGGTGAATCGGTTGATCGTTGTCGTCGTTGCGGTTAACGATAAACCATGCGATTGCATTGTCTTCACTGCCGGCGGTGTCCAGCCTTGGTTGGTCCGCCTCGTCAGGGTAGCTGCTCACACGATCGAGTCGGTTGGCGACAAGCAACAACGCACGATCCATGTTCGTGCTCACGTCGAACTCTAGAGTAATGCGCCCCCGACCTTGCTCCGATCGGGACGTTATGTCTCGCAGCCCTTCAAGTCCTGCGAGTTGCTCCTCCTGACGATTGATGACCTCACGCTCGATCTCGGCAGGTGCCGCGCCAGACCAGATGGTGGTGATGGTGATGACAGGGCGATTAACATCCGGGGCGAGCTGAATAGGGATGGTTTGAAGCGCGACTAGCCCGAACAAGACAACCATGAGCACCGCCGAGATCACAGCGATGGGTCTCTCTATGGCAACTTTAATTAGATTCATGAAGACGTATCGAGGCGCACATCTTGATCGGGGAGCAAGCGCTCGTTGCCGCGAACCACTGCTAAGTCACCGTCTTCAAGTCCTTCTAATACCTCAAACCGACTCCCCACCGCTTCGCCGAGTCGTACTGTACGGAGCTTTGCAGCATTATCTACTACCACGTAGACGATACTCTGATTCCCGCGTGAAATGACTGCATCTTTGTGCACTGATAAGACATTGCGCTGCGCGGCTACGGGTATATGAATGGTTGCGCTCTGATTATCCGCTAGCGGTTTTGATGTCTGTTTGAATGTTGGTACAAAACGCACCGCCCGAGTGCGTGTGAGCTTACTTTCTTGGGGTATTATCGTTCGCACTACTACGGAATGTGAGGTGCCGTCATCTAAGCTCATGGTCAATTCTGTCCCTGGAATAAGACCCGACAGCCGTTCAAAGGGCACGTCCGCTTCTACGTCCAAATTTTGGTCCGCTACGATGCGTAGCACATCGTCACCGACCTTGACATAGGCGCCTACTTCGGTCAGTCGCTCGGTGATAACACCGCTGTAAGGGGCCTTTATCTCGGTATTTCGCAAACTTATGTCGGCCAACTTTTGGTTAGCTAAAGCGGAACTCACCGCGGCCTGAGCTTCCTTGACCTTGGCCTGAGCGATGGCTGACTCTTGTACTGCATCATCATAAGCGGCTTTGGTGGTAGCCGCGCTGTCTTTTAAGCGTTCGAGTCTTGTCACCTCCTGGTGGGCAAGACTCAATTCTGCGTTTCTGGTTTGCACGGTGGCTTGAGCTTCGCTAAGGCGTGCCGTGATCAGTTCACGTTGCGCGGTGGTCACAGTATCGTCGAGCATTGCGACCGTTTGACCGGCTTGCACACGTTCGCCGATCTCTACAAATATGGATTTCAGCGGGCCATCGATTCGTGCTGCAATGGGTCCCGCTTGACGTGCTACCAGACGCCCGAGCACGGGGACTGTTTGCACCAGAGGTTCAACTTTTACAGCATCGACCCGTACTAACATGGTCTCTTCCTGGGCATAGATCAGCCCAGGACAGATCATTGCCATCAACCAAATTCGGATGCGTCGTTTATCAAATAGAGACTTCATCGGTTAGTCCATTAGGGTGTTGATAGCGGTGATGGTTCAAAAGGTACTCTAAAGTGATAAGTCAGCATAAAGAGTTAGCATAACTCAAAACGATTGCGTGCAAACATCGCAGCTTGTGCTTGGCGAGCAAATGACTAGCGGTCATTCTGCATGATGGATTTGTGATCCTTTATGCGGTTTCGGCGACAGGCCGGCCACAGAGATTGTTGAGCTGGATGGGAAGCGACCTAGTTTAAGGTCTCGGCATGAAACCGAATATGATCTTCGATAAAGCTGGCGATAAAAAAATAGCTGTGGTCATAGCCAGACTGCATTCGTAGCTCCAGTGCCTGTCCTGTTTCGCAACACACGTCTTTAAGCAATGTCGGCTTGAGTTGCGTTTCAAGAAAGTCGTCGGCGTCACCTTGGTCGATGAGAATCTTGGAAGTGCGTGCGCCGCGGGCGATTAACTCGGTGGCATCGTATTCACGCCAGGCTTCTTTGTCGGTTCCGAGGTACCCGGTAAACGCCTTTTGCCCCCAGGGGACATGAGCGGGGGCGCAGATTGGGGAAAACGCCGAGACTGATTTGTAGGACTGTGGGTTCTTCAATGCAATGGTCAGTGCGCCGTGACCGCCCATTGAGTGCCCAAAGATACCTTGGGCGTCAGCTCTTGCAGGGAAGTGCTCAGTGACTAGAGCTGGAAGCTCTTTGGTGACATAGGAGTACATATTGTAGTGTTTTGACCATGGATCTTGGGTGGCGTCCAAATAGAATCCTGCACCAGTGCCAAAGTCGTACGCATCCTCTTCACCTTCGATGTTTGCGCCGCGTGGGCTTGTGTCCGGTGCGACGATGATTAGCCCATGTTCTGCGGCAAAACGCTGTGCGCCCGCCTTAACTGTGAAGTTTTCTTCTGTACAGGTGAGTCCCGATAAATACCACAATACAGGGACTGGTCGCTGTTTTGCTGCGGGAGGTTGATATAGGGCAAAACGCATGGGCGTGTCTGTGCATTCGGAATGGTGATGATAGAAACCTTGAAACCCGCCGAAACACACTTGTTCACTCACCGTTTCTAGCGATGCCATGATGAAGGGTTCTCCGTTGCCGAGCCTCAGGGACGCGCCGGGCTAAATAGGAGCGCGGCGCATTCAGGTCAGTGACTGATCAGTAAATGACAACGCTTCGTATAGACTCGCCAGCGTGCATCAAGTCGAAAGATTTATTGATGTCATTGAGTGGCATGGTATGGGTGATCAGATCATCTATGTTGATCTTGCCCTCCATATACCAATCGACAATCTTGGGCACATCGGTGCGCCCCCGGGCACCGCCAAAGGCGGTGCCACGCCACACTCGACCAGTAACCAGTTGAAACGGGCGGGTGCTGATCTCCTGACCTGCACCGGCAACGCCGATGATGACCGATTCTCCCCAACCCTTATGGCAACACTCCAGTGCCTGGCGCATTACATTGACGTTTCCAATGCACTCGAAACTGTAATCCGCTCCACCTTTTGTAATCTCAACGAGATGAGGCACGAGATCATCCTTGACTTGTTCGGGGTTGACAAAATGAGTCATCCCGAACTTTTCACCAAGTGCTTTTTTCTTTGGATTGGTGTCGACCCCGACGATCATGTCCGCGCCGACAAGTCTGGCACCTTGAATGACGTTTAGGCCAATACCACCTAGGCCGAATACGACCACGTTGGCGCCAGGTTCAACCTTGGCGGTATTGATCACCGCGCCTATGCCTGTGGTCACACCACAGCCAATGTAACAGACCTTATCGAAGGGCGCGTCCTCGCGAATCTTGGCAGCCGCTATCTCGGGTAATACCGTATAGTTGGAGAAAGTAGATGTCCCCATATAGTGATAGATAGATTCTTTGCCCAAGGAAAATCGGCTGCTGCCATCGGGCATGACGCCACGTCCTTGTGTCTCTCGAATCGCTTGACACAAATTTGTTTTTCCGCTGGTGCAATATTCGCATTGGCGGCATTCGGGAGTGTACAGCGGAATGACGTGGTCACCTTTTTTCACGCTGGTTACACCGGCACCGACATCAATGACGACACCAGCGCCTTCATGTCCTAGTATGGCGGGGAACAAACCTTCAGGATCCTTCCCAGATAAAGTAAACTCGTCAGTGTGACAGATTCCAGTGGCCTTTATCTCTACTAGGATCTCACCTGCCTTGGGCCCATCTAAATGCACTTGCTCGATAGATAGTGGTTGGCCCGCGGCATGGGCGACCGCTGCTTTTGAGTCCATCGTTAATCCTCTTGGTAGTTAGTCCAATATTGTTGTGCAGATTCTTTCAGTCGAACGCACTCGGTGCAAGGGCCTTGCAGTTATTGTGGATCTTTGCATATTCCGGACTGGGGTGATGGGGCGGGGAACCAAAAAACAAGCCCCCGGGAGCGATCCACGGGGGCGAAGGAGGAGGAATAGAAATTCAGTAAAGTACTTGTGCCACGGGCAGCGCTACAATTACGCGGCCTTCTTTAAAGTACTTGTGCCAAGGGCAGCGCTACAATTACGCGGCCTTCTTTGGGGCCTTGACTTTAGTCTGGTTCATCGCATCGGCAACGCCTCGTTGGAACAGCGAGGTGTAAGCTTCACGGGTCTCGGTGACCAAATCCAGCGAGTCGCGTAGTGACTCCATGCCCTTCTGACTGGATTCCTCTACCATGGCCTGTTGTGCACTGACGAGGTCTTCCACGGATTTGGCTGTGCTGTAACGCTTCGCTTGCTTAAGCCCAGCTTCTACCAGGCGTTCCATGGACGTGAGCTGGTACTGCAAGATTCGCTCCATCACCTGGGTATTGATTTGGCCGATTTCCTTGGCGGCCTCGAAGGCGGTTTGGCCGGCTTGATTGGTGAAATCTTCGATAGGATTTGCCATAGTTAAGCTCCTGAAATTAAAGGGTTATCGGAATTTGTAGAAATTGTGCATTGCAGCATTGGTGCGTTGCAGCATAAACCCATTTAGCAGGGTCGTCAAGTGCAAAATCATTGTTTTTTGGTTACCGGCCTCACGACCTATCCTGGCAGAGGCGAGCGCATCCCCCGGTTTGCTATACTGGCGCGCGTGGCAGCGGCCTAGGCTGCGCCCCAGAGAACAACGAACAAAGGAAACACGCTGTCCAAAGATGTCGTTCGGTGGCGGGTGACCGACAAGCCAGCAACGAGTTCGCGACATGATGTGGTTATCACCCAGGAGGATGGTTCACAGTTGGTTGGATTCCGTTGATATCCGAGTCAACGGTGATCGACCGTGGGATATTCAGATACACGATCCGAGTATCTATCGGCGTGCAGTGCTCCAGGGGACCCTAGGGTTGGGCGAATCCTACATGGAAGGGTGGTGGGACTGTGAGCGGCTTGATCATTTTTTTGAAAAGGTCTTGTCCAGTGACATCCAGCGTACTTTTGACCGCAACTTTTTTATGCTGGTGGAGTTCGTTAGAGCCCACATTGTTAACCTGCAAGGCAAATCCCGCGCCTTTAAGATTGGGCAGCATCATTACGACATCGGCAATGATTTTTATCAGCGCATGTTAGACACACGTATGACTTATACCTGTGGCTATTGGAACAATGCTGCCAATCTTGATCAGGCACAGGAGGCAAAGCTCGATTTAGTGTGCCGTAAGCTTGAATTAAAGGCCGGTGATAAAGTGTTAGATATCGGCTGCGGCTGGGGAAGTTTCGCTAAGTTTGCTGCAGAGCGATACGGTGTTGAGGTGGTGGGGATTACAGTGTCGAAAGAGCAAGTGGGGCTGGCCCAAGAACTTTGTAAAGGGCTACCTGTAACAATTCGGCTGTGTGACTATAGACAATTGGAGGGCACTTTCGATCACATCGTGTCACTGGGGATGTTCGAGCACGTGGGGTATCGTAATTACAAGACCTATATGCGGGCGGTTGCCGGTAATCTCAAAGATGATGGTTTGTTCCTTCTTCACACGATCGGGCACAAAATTTCAGTGCGCTCCGGAGACCCATGGATTGAAAAATACATCTTCCCAAACTCGATGCTGCCGTCGATCAAGCAGATCGCCAAGGCGACTGAGGGTGTGTTCGTCATGGAGGATTGGCATAACTTTGGGGCAGATTACGATAAAACCCTGATGGCCTGGTTTGAGAATTTTAACCGTAACTGGGGGGAGTTCGAGCAACGCTATGGCGAGCGCTTCTATCGTATGTGGAACTATTTCCTACTTTCTTGTGCAGGCGCTTTTCGGGCACGTCATCTTCAACTATGGCAAGTCATATTCTCGAAGCAGGGAGTACGCCGTGGCTATATGCGACTGGCTTGATATGTTACAAAGATAAAAAGTAAACAGTTTCAAGCGGTGCGTTGGATCAGACGGCGCCACAATAAGCCTGAGGGCATCTCGCGGCCGGTGACAATGTAGAGCAGGACGTCGGGGCGAGTTAAGATGTGCTCCATTTGATTACGAGCGCTATTGCGTCCGCAGAACAGTAATTGATCTCCAGATTCGAGCATGGTTTCCGCATCGGGTAAGGGGATGTCATTGCTGTGTCGTCGTAACAATAATGCTGTGCATGAAAGCAGCTCGGTGCGGTTGTGGGGATCGGTATAAAGGTGTTTCAGCGATAACGATAATGATTCGCTCATAGCTGCATTGATGGATGGACTCGTATCAGCATTAATATCAACAAGCCAGGTATCGGGAGCGTGCTTGTGGACAACGTTACGAACACGAGAGAGCAGGTGATCGGACCAATCGGTGTCCTTACGACGCGCCAATTCAAGGAAGTCAGCCATCAGCGGGGTCGTGATCAGGGATAAGATTTTTCGCGTAATGATGCGGCTTCGCTGCATCACCAAATCCAAGGATGCTGCGGCAAAGATGGCATCGTTCCGGCGTCGATTTTGTCTCGCCACGACAAACAGCGATGGATTGAGTTCGCGGGCTGTCATCACTATGGAGAGATTGTTTGCATCATCGTCAGTGCCCGCCACAATCCCCACGGCCTGGCCAATTTTTGCCTGCTGTAACGTGTCCGCTTCGGTACCCCGACCGATCACTGTGCCCGAGGGAGACTCTGTGAGTTCGGGCTCTGCTTCGATAATGACTGCAGAGACACCTTCTCGTGTTAGGTGTTTATGCACGGCCTTGCCGAATCGACCATATCCGCACAACACCCAGGCGCCACGCGGTGGCAGCAGAGGTTCAGTCAACGGTGTGTAGGGTACGCTGGTCAGCCATTCGTGGATGAGGTGCATACTGGGGCAGTGCAGCGCCATCGCAAGATCTTCTGCAAAGGTATCGAATGGATTGATGATGTGATCGGTGCCAAAAGAAGCCATATTAGCCTCTGTGTCGTGGGATTCCGCCCGGCAGATGACAGGAATCTTCGGGTTTAGTAACTTACTCGAAATTGCGATTTGCAGATTGGTATGGTCGTTATTGGTAATGGCAATAACCCCAATGCACTGCGGATGCCTTAGCCCCGCGGAGGCGAGGACGGCTGGATCAGCTGCATCTGCGCAAAGACCGGGGACATAGAAACTCGTACTACCAAGCTCCAAGTCATTGATCCGTTCTTGGTCATTGTCGATGACGATGGCTCTCAAAGCCCTTTCCGATAAGGCCTTTACCAGTTGCTCGCCAGTATCGCCGTAGCCGCAGACCAGGTAAAACCCATCAGTCACCCGGCGTACGTTACGTTCGAAGGCATTTCGTATAACCGCTTGGCGGAAAGCTGGGTCTTGGACCACGCTCAATAGCGCTCCGATCGCAAACAGCCACGCAAAAACAGAGGTGTAAATACTAAATACAGTCC